>CAMDVY010000186.1 GCA_945878745.1 Klebsiella pneumoniae
CCGATTCCTCCACCGGTTTTTGCCGTGCGACGACCCATGCCCATCGGTGCACGCTGCCCGCGCATATCGACAACGTTGTCGCTCTTCTTTCTGCCACGCCAGTCGACCATCAGTCCAGCTCCGTTGTCGTATTTATGGATTGATCGAGAAAGCAGGTCGAGATTCCGAGCCCGTGAGCGATTTCGACGAGGACTTTCCGTTCGGGCGGCGTAGGCGGACCATCCGAACGTGCGATGGTAATCAGGTCGCGAAGCACTTGCATGCGTTGTGGCAAGCTCGTTTGCGCGCGCACCTGCTCGATGCGCTCAGGCAATTCGCCGCGCAGTTTTGTGTGATCAAGTTTGTTTGAAAAGGCACGTGTTCCAAAGAACTTCTCGAACGCAGCGATTTCTTCGGGCACCACTTCATTGTTGGCCGTGATCACTGCAACTGCACCAGCAAGCAACAATCGTCGCATGGCCTCTGCCGCGTCAGTACGTGCTTCCAGATAGGAGGGTTCCATGAGGCTCATCAGAGCATGGACACCCTGTTCCAGGTTTTCGACAGAGTTGCCACCGGGTTTGCTCATGATGGACTCATCGAACAAGGCGAGTGCCTTGACTCGCAGCGGACTGAACGGATGAGTCAGGAACCAGTCTTCGGTCGGCGCACCCTGGCCAGGCTCCGCCCGCTCGAGTTGCATCTCGTCAACCTGTTGCATGAAGTCCGCCAGGGAAAACTGGGCGTAATTTCCAGACAGGCCTGATGCCAGTTTGAACAGGCTGTGTGCGACCGCTTCGATGTCTTGTGCGCACCAGGCGCCTGCTCGGTCGGCGGAGATCTCTGCATATCGAGACCAGCTGGTCAGGGTTAATGCGAGTTTGGGCGTCCCACGCTGCTGGCCGCGAAGAACGTAGCCGATCGGACTGTCGTGATGGTGAAACAGGTGGTGACCTAGTTCATGTCCCATGACGAAGCGGATTTCGGCTGGGGAAAACGCTTCCAGGAGTGAAGAAGAGAACATGATGAACAGTCTGCCAGCCTCAGGCTTGACGCAGGCGGCGTTGAAGCTGGGACTTGGAAACACATACAGTTCCAGTGGGATGGTCAGGCCAAGACGTTCCCTGCAGGCATCTGCGGTGTGGTGCAGATCCGGAGCCATCCTGGTCGAGAGACGGACCGCCGTATTCAAGAGCTGGCGTCTGACGCCCAGGTTTCCCTTCGCTTCGTGGCGGGCAATCTCTTCATTGACACGTTTGACGTCTGGATCTTCCAGCAGCTGTCGGTGCAATTCACGATCCTGTCCGGACCGTAGCGCTTCCGCCTGCATGGTGTGGTCTCCCCGGTTTGTTCTGGGATACTACACGCGGTCCATGGATGGTGTCCTGCCGCGCTCAGCCAAATGGCGCGCGCACCAGCCGGCTTTTACAAAACCCAGCCTACTGAACCCTGGAGCGACTATGGCCTTTGCAACGAATGGTAGTACCCGGATCTATTTCGAGTCCGCTGGAGAGGGACCAGCGATCCTGTTCGCGCATGGCGCTGGCGGCAATGCGGCAATCTGGTACCAGCAGGTGGCTTTTTTTGCTGCGCGTGGTTATCGATGTATTTCCTTTGACCATCGAACTTTTGCCCGCAGTCCGGCAGATGCACAGACCATTTCAACGCCTCAGTTTCGCGACGACGCGCTGGCGATTCTCGATGCGGCGCAGGTGGAGAAGGCGCATCTTGTTGGCCAATCCATGGGCGGCTTCACCGTACTGCGTATGGCATTGGATGCACCGGAACGTGTTTTCTCGCTGACGATGAGCGCCACCCCTGGAGGACTCCCCAATCCTGCGCCGACGGCTTCTGCTGCCAACCTGACACGCTCCGATGCCGATGCCGATGCCGGCGACGGCATCCTGCGAACGATGTCAAAGGCGACGCTGGCCAATTCCTCACTCGTTCAGTTGTACCGGACGATTGCTTCGTTCAACCTCGATTTTCGTATCACTTCGCTGCGGGCGCTGGCTCGTAATCCGGTCAGCTTCGAGGAGGCTGCGGCGATCACGTGCCCGCTGCTGTTCATTGCCGGTGCGGAAGATCCCCTGTTTCCCGCGACGTTGCTCGGCTCTTTTGTGCCTCACCTGCCAACATCAAGAATGGTCGTGGTGGCGGACTCTGGGCATTCACCTTATTTCGAACAACCGGAGACCTTCAATGCCACCTTGCTGGCTCATTTGCAGGCGGCCGGAAGCGTGTGACGCCGGCTTGCGTGCATGCCTCCAGCAACGCCAGACTGCTTGCTGAACGCAGCGGATATTCAGGAGAATCGAGATGATTGACGTGTACTACTGGCCGACACCAAATGGATGGAAGGTCACCATCATGCTGGAAGAGTGCGGACTCGAATACCGCTGCCTGCCGGTGGATATTGGCGGTGGTGATCAATTCAAGCCGGAGTTCCTCCGCATCAGTCCAAACAATCGAATGCCAGCGATTGTGGATCACAAGCCTGCAGACGCAGGTCTGCCCATTACGGTTTTTGAATCCGGTGCCATCCTTGAATATCTGGCAGACAAGACAGGCCAGTTTCTGCCAGGTGATCCACGCGGTCGTGCGGCGGTATTGCAGTGGGTTCATTGGCAAATGGCCAACCTCGGGCCAATGATGGGCAACGCCAATCACTTCAAGAACTATGGAAAAAACCTCACCGGAGACCCCCAGCAACTCGAATATGGGACCAAACGTTTTGTGGGCGAAGTTGACCGGCTGTGTGGAGTCATGGATGCCCAGTTGTCGGTTCATCCCTTTCTTGCAGGTAGTGATTACTCCATCGCCGACATCATCACCTGGCCATGGGCGATGCTGGTGGGTCGCATGATTGACGAGGGTGTCTGGGAGAGTTTCCCCCATGTGAAACGCTGGGTTGACTCAATACGCGCACGACCTGCAGTAGAGCGTGGCTTTCGCATGCATCGGGACTGGGGACAGAAGGAACGAACTCCTGAAGAGGAGGCGCGTCGCCGCGAACTTCTGTTCAATCAGACCAATGACAAGGTGCGTGCCGCTCGTGAGCAGGCCGTTCGATCCTCGACATGAATCAAGATGAGTGGCTCATGGACGACGGGGCTCACTCGGCCCAGAACCCAAGAGCAGCGCTTATTGAGTACGTCTCCTCGACGCCTAGCCCGCATTATTCATGAACTGTCTGCTGCGGACGCCGATAGCAGCGAAAACACTGGGCGTGCTCCCTTCGCGTGCTCGACGTGCTGTCAAGCACGCCTGCGCGCGCTCCGGTCCGCGCCACCCAGTCTTTTCACTACTCTCGGTGCCCTCGCCACGACCTTTCATGAATAATGCGGGCTAGGATTGCGCATCAGGGTCATCCAGATCCGCGGCCAGCTTCATGACACCATTGCCCTGCGCGTACGCCGTCAACTGCGGATGGTTGATGATCCTAACCAGATTCGTGACGACATCACGCACACAGCTTCGGGTATCTGCGAGAGATCGCGTGGAGAAGTAGCTCGGGCAGTGAGATCGCGCGGTGCGCACGATCTTTGCGTGCAGTTCCTGGACCGATGCGGCGCTGCTGAAATCAGCTTGCGAATAGACCAGGTTGTAGTTCGAGCCGTTTGGCTTCTCGGCAAATGCCACACCCGGAAGTGTCATAGCCAGGCCGACAATCAGAAGCGTTGTTTTTATCCCGTTCATCTGTCGCTGCTCCTGTTTTTCCGTGGCGCCACTCGACGTGCGCCAATTTGTTTGTTGAGTCGACGGCACTATTCAGTACGTACCTGTCAGTACGTACAGGTCAGTCCGAACATGGCCATTACACATTCGCATCCTGAACCGAGAGCAGTGAGGCAGATGCAGGTCAGCACAACCACCGGTTGTGCGACATTGTCGCGTGATCAGGTACGCCGAAAACCCGCTGCAATCCATCGGATCGCGGCTGTTGACTGCTCTGTTCTCTAAAGATGTTTCAACGCCTGAAAGGGTTGCAGCACGGCTCTTTTTTTTTGCTATTTCTTTGTCGGCGAGCCAAACAGAGCATCGAGAGCAGCCTTCGCTGCGGCTTCCCTTGATTGAGCCGATGGATTTTCAGATGGAGCTGTCGTTGTACTGTCATCGCTGGAAACGGCGTCGCTCGACACACCAAACAAGGATTCCAGTCTTGCCTTGGCAGAATCTGCGGCGATCCCTCGCCCATGCGAATAAGCGTTAAAGCGTGGTTTGAAGTACTCGCAGAAATTCGCGTTTTCTTTTTGGGTGGGAGGATCAGCGCGTTCGTCTTCACACTGGCCTGGTCTTGATTCAGTGTGGAATCGGCACATGCGACAACTGTGCACGGGCTCGAAGCAGGATTGGCAATGCGCGTGACGGCTGAAAGGCAGGGGAATGGATTCAAGTGACGCACCGCAGTTCCAGCAGACCAATGCCATTTGTCATTTTCTCCTTGCGTGAAGCCCATCGATCAGAGTCCTACCTTGGGCTACGCTAAGTCACAGGCACCGTTCAGGCAACATCGATGTCCGGTTTCGCGGCCTTCATTCGTCTAGACAAAACCCGAGTAACGAGAGTGGGTTATGAGTGATATCAAGGTGAACTGGTTCGAAATTCCGGTGCGGGATGAAGATCGAGCGGAAAAGTTTTATGGGCAACTGCTGGATCGATCTCTGGTGGTGATCGATGGGCCAGACGGAAAGATGCGCGTCTTTATGTCGGAGAGCGGTCCGGAAGGCACGATCTCCAGGAGCGATCGTAATCCCGGACAAGAAGGGGTAATGATCTATCTGCACTGTCCGGACATTGACGCCGCGCTCACGCGTTGCAAGCTGGCCGGAGGCAGGATTTCTCAGTCGAAGACGTCAATCGGACCGTTCGGTCACATTGCGGTGGTTGTGGATCCAGATGGCAATCGCATCGGATTGCACTTTGGCGGCTGAAGCGACGGTTAAAGCGGTCGCTGCAAGAAGCGATCGGGCCCGGACCATTCATGAATGGTCCGGGTAGATTTCCTGTCTGAATTGCTCACTACCAGGCATGCACAACCACTGGCATGCTCGCATATCCCTTGACGAAGCTTGACTGGACCCGTTCGACTGCGCCGGTCACTTCAATGAAGCGGAATCGCTTCATGATCTCTTCCCACAGCACCCTTAGCTGCATCTCTGCAAGGCGATTACCCATGCAACGATGGATACCAAACCCGAACGACAGATGATGGCGGGCGTCAGGTCGGTCGATCCAGAACCGGTCGGCTTCCGGAATTTCCTCGTCATCGCGATTTCCTGACACATACCACATGGCCAGCTTGTCTCCCGCCTTGATGGTCTTGTCGCGAATCTTGATATCCCGGTTTGCAGTGCGACGCATGTAGGCCAGCGGGGTTTGCCAACGGATGATCTCTGGCACCATGTTGGGAATGACGGAAGGGTCGCGCCGCAGCTTCTCATACTCGGCAGGATTTTCGTTCAGCGCATACACGCCGCCTGAAATGGAATTCCTCGTGGTGTCATTGCCACCAACGATCAGCAGAATCAGATTGCCGAGGAACTCCATGGGCGGCATGTCTCGAGTGTCCTTGCCGTGTGCGAGCATGGACAACAAGTCAGGTTTCGGTGGCAGATTAATCCGCTCATCCCGCATCGCGGTGAAGTACTCAAGACACTCCAGCAGAGCCTTGCGGCGAACCGGTTCAGGTGTTGGTCCGCCCGCGAGTTCGCCGGAGGTTGCCATGTCAGACCAGTAGGTCAGCTTGCGCCGCTCGTCGAATGGAAAGTCGAAGATCGTGGCCAGCATCTGGGTAGTCAGTTCGACGGAAACCCGATCAACCCAGTCAAACTCCTCGCCGATCGGCAGTGTGTCGAGAATGGTACAGGCGCGCTGACGGATCGTGCTTTCAAGCTTGGCAAGATTCATTGGCGCCACAACACCCTGTACCGTCTTGCGCTGTACGTCGTGCTTCGGCGGGTCCATGGCGATGAAATTGACGGTCTGGAAGTCGACCGGTCTTTCAGCAAGGGTGATACCGGGGTCGGAAGAAAAGTCCTGATGGTTCTTTTCGATATCCATGATGTCGCGGAATTTCGTGATCGACCAGTAAGGTCCGAACATGCTCTGTCCGCAGAAGTGCACAGGGTCTTCGCGGCGTAGCCTTTTGAAGTAGTTCCAATGGGAGTCCGTCTTGAACAATTCTGGTCGACTGACGTCGATACTTCCCAACGGCAGGGCATTGACCTCTGCTTCGGTGCTGGCGATGACTTCAGCCATGATGGTGCTCCC
>CAMDVY010000187.1 GCA_945878745.1 Klebsiella pneumoniae
GACTGGAGAACCAGCCAGCCTGGTAGAGCCCCTCACCGGCAGCGAGGATGTCGGCTGATGGATCACCGAAAGCGATGATCGACAGCATGGGATCGCCATGCACCACCAGCCCATGTTGTCCGCAGAATTCGACGATGCGTTCGCGCACCGAATCGATGCGGCGTGCGCGATCGACATAACCTTGCCGGCCGAGGTAGTGCAATACCGCCCAGGCCGCTGCGATCGCACCGCCCGGCCGTGTACCTGCAAAGGTTGGAGTCGACATGCGGCCGCACTGCCAGTCCGCGAAGTCAAAGATCTGCGCGGCGTGCAGTGACTTGTCGCGATACAGCACGGTGCTCGCGCCCTTGGCCGCATAACCGTACTTGTGCAGATCGAGCGACATGGACGACACACCGGGCAAGCTGAAGTCCCAGGCGGGCAGCGCTGGCAGCTGCCGCTCTTCACGTACCTGCGCCATAAAGGGCGACAGGTAACCACCCACACAGGCATCCACGTGCAGCCAGATTCCGCGTTCTGTGGCGAGCTGGCTCAGCGCCTCGATCGGATCGATGACCCCATAGGGAAAACAAGGCGCTGATCCCACCAGCATGATCGTTCTTGCGTCGACGGCATCCGTCATGGCTTGTGGATCGGCGCGATAACCATCCATCAACGGCACACGCACGATCTCCAATCCCATCAGGTGTGCACCTTTGTTGAAAGCCGGATGCGCGGAGTACGGCACCACCACCTTGGGCGTGCCAAGTACGGTTCGATGCTGCTGGCTCCAGTCACGACAGGCCTTCATGGCCAGCAGGATGCTCTCCGTGCCACCGGATGACATGCTGCCGGCTGCATCAGCAGGTGCGTTCTGCAGGGACAAGGCGATATCGACAACCTCCTGCTCCATCCGTTTGAGACTGGGAAAGGCAGCCGGCCCGAGACCGTTTTCAGCAATGAAGAGTCCATAGGCGTCGTGCGCCACCTGCATGACGTCTTCACCAGAATTGAAGACATAAACCGCAGCCCGACCCTCACGCCATTTGACGTCGCGAGATCCCGCCGCATGCAGGCTGGACTCAAGTTCTGACCACGCTGTTCCCTCTACCGGCAGTGCCTTGCGCATTCGAGCTCCCCCAAAATGAAACAGAACCAGTGACAACACCGAAATTCGCGACGAGTCTGGCACGCTACAATGTGGGCGTCGACCAACCTGGGACCATTCAATGACGGGCTTGCATGACGGCCTGACAACACCGGCCTTGAGCAAACGCGATCTGCCTTCCATCGAGCGCTTGCTGGCAGACCCGCAGATCACGCCGCTGTGCCAGCAGTTCGGACTTGCGTTCATCAAGTCGAAGTTGCGTGATCTGCAGCAGCATGTGCGCATGGGCGCAGACGTGCCTGCCTGGTCGGTCACGGCGTCCGGATATGCACAACACCTTGCTGCATCCTTGAGCGGGTTCGGCTACCGCCCGGTGTTCAATCTCACCGGCACGATCATCCACACAAATCTTGGCCGCGCCTTGCTCAGCCCGGAATTGTGGCGAGCCATCGAGCCGCTGGTGACGCGACCGATGAATCTGGAATATGACCTCGAGACCGGCGGACGCGGTAAACGTGAAACCGCAGTTGCCGAACGACTTGCCCGCCTGTGCAAGGCGGAAGCGGCGACCGTGGTCAACAATGGCGCCGCCGCACTGCTGCTGGTCCTCAACACCTTTGCGCTGGGCAAAGCCGTGCCGGTGAGTCGCGGCGAACTGATCGAAATCGGCGGCAGCTTCCGACTGCCCGAGATCATGGCCCGTTCCGGCGCCACACTGCTCGAAGTCGGCACTACAAACCGCACACGCATCAGCGACTTCGCGCAGGTTGCAGACCAGTCGGCAATGCTGCTGAAGGTACATCCCTCCAACTATCACATCGAGGGGTTCACGGAAGTTGTCGACAACGCTGCCATGGCAGAGGTTGCCCGTGGCAGCGGGATTCCGTTCTGCGTGGATTTGGGTAGCGGCGCACTGATCGACCTGGAGCGATTCGGACTGCCACACGAGCCAACCGCCGCCGAGGTACTCGCGGACGGCGCGGATCTGGTGACGTTCAGCGGTGACAAGCTGCTGGGCAGTGTCCAGTCAGGTCTGATCGTCGGCCAGCGACATCTCATCGACGCCCTCAACCGCAATCCACTCAAACGCGCACTGCGCGTCGACAAGATAACCCTGGCCGTCCTCGAAGCCACACTGAAGCTCTACGAAAATCCTGATCAGCTGGCGGACACACTGCCGCTGCTGCGAACGCTGACAACTCCGCTCACGCGCCTGAACGAGCGCGCGCAAGCGGTGTGCAATGTACTCACGGAACAATTGCCCGGCGCCAGCATCAACATTGAGCCCGCCAACGCGCAGATCGGCAGCGGCGCCCTGCCCGACCAGAAGCTGCCGAGCCTCTGCGTCACCGTGCGCGGCGTTCCGCTGGAAGATCTGGCATCCCGACTGCGCCAACTGACGATGCCGGTGGTAGGCCGTATCCAGCAAGACACCCTGTGGCTCGACATGCGTGGCGCGGATCCGCTGAGCGAGTTGATCGCCAATTTGCGCACGTTGAGTGCACCATGATCATTACACTGGCCGGTCACGTTGATCATGGCAAGACGAGCCTCGTTCGCGCGCTGACCGGTGTGGACACGGACAGCATGGCGGAAGAAAAGGCCCGCGGCCTGACGATCGACATCGGCTTTGCCTATGTTCCAGAAGCAAAACTCGGCTTCGTGGACGTGCCGGGCCATCATCGTTTCATCCACAACATGGTGGCGGGTGTCGCTGCACACCAGTATGCGTTGCTGGTAGTGGCTGCCGATGACGGCCCCATGCCACAAACCCGTGAACACCTGCAGATACTCTCGCTGCTCGGGCTGTCGTCCGGCGCAATCGCGTTGACGAAGATCGACATGGTGGAGCCCGATCGGGTGGATGAGGTACGCATGGCGCTACAGGAACTGGTCGCCGGTTCCTTTCTCCAGGATGCGCCAGTCATGCCCTGCTCCAGCCTGCGTGGTGACGGCATGGCCGAACTGCGTGCCCATCTGGAAACCGTTGCCAGCACCTTCGCAAAAGCCCAGGAGAAGGAGCCCCACTACTTCAGGCTCCCCATCGATCGGGCATTCAACATTCGTGGCAGCGGCACGGTAGTCACCGGAACCACCCATTCCGGGAGTGTTTCACCAGACCAGACACTGACTGTTTTTCCAGGTGGTCAATCCGTTCGGGTGCGATCGATTCGGGCGGATAACAAGGCATCTAACAAGGCCGGCATCGGCGCTCGCACTGCCCTCAACTTGACGGGCGTCGAAGTGGGCGACGTCCCGCGAGGCACATGGATCACCAGCGATATCACCGCCGCTTCGGCCCATCTCACCATCGATCTGACCCTGCTCGCGGACTATCCACGCAAGCTCAAGACGTGGACGCCTGTGCATGTCTATCACGCGACAACCCATACCACCGCACGCCTCGGCCTGCTCACCGAAACAACACTCGAACCGGGCGCGTCCACTCGCGCGGACCTCATCTGCGATCATCCGCTACTCGCCTGCGCCGGTGATCGACTGCTGATCCGCGACCAGGGACTGGATCGCACCTTGGGCGGCGGCTCGGTCATCGACAACGAAGAAGCCCCTGCACGACGGCGTCAGGCCCGACGCATGAGCCGACTCAACGCCTTGGCCGCAACCGATTCGGTGACGGCGTTTTCTGCGCTGCTGGCAGAGGGACCGGTTCACTGGAAGAAGTTCGCTGCACTGTGGGGCATGCCAGCTTCCGCACCGCGAATCGCCACCAAGGCAACTACCGTGGTACTCGGTGAGGAGATCTTTCTCGCATCAACCTGGAAATCCTGGCAGGACACGGTACTCGCAACCATCAATTCCGCACTCGAAACTGACAGCACCCGCACCGGTGTACGCGAAAACGAGCTGCCTGCCAGCGTGCCCAAACAGTACCGGCCCGAGCTACTGAGACAACTCGTCAGTGCAAAACGACTCACGCAAACCGGCGGCGCGTATCATCCACCGCGACATGCTGCGGTCCTGAGCCCGGCTCAGCAAGGACTGCTGCAACGCATCACGCCATTGCTCGCAGTCACCCAACCACCCTCCGTGGGCGATCTCGGCAAGACCCTCGGTCGCGCCCAACCACAGATGACCCGCGAACTTGAAGGCTTGGCCAAACTGGGCGCAATCGTTCGAGTGAGTGACAACCGCTACTTCCTACCGTCTGCGGTGGACACCTTGGCAGCCGTGGTAGCGGATCTTTCTGCCAAAGGCCCTTTCGATGCCCGGGCATTCCGGGACGCCTCGGGCATCGGACGCAACGCGGCCATCGAACTGCTCGAGTATTTCGATCACCTCGGCTATACCCGGCGACAAGGCGATCAACGCAAGGTGTTTGGGGAGTGGAAAAAGCGGAGTGGAAAAAGCGGACCTGACAGCAGACCCGAAAACTGACATCCTCTGCCATGGAAGAGCATCGTCTCCGGTGGGGCGCGCGGCCTTCAAAGCCGTCGAGGTGCGTCAACGTGCCTGGTGGGTTCGACTCCTACCTCTTCCGCCAGGACCGTGAGATAACCCATTGATTTAGCTAATAATAGTTTTATTTCTTATCCACTCGTCCCCCAATCAGTCCCCCCAATTGGTAAACGCGTCATTCGAGTGTTTTGATCGCGGCGGGTAAGAAAAGCTAGGGAACGCATCATCGAACTACAGGCTGAACCACCTCCTCGTCACTAAACTACTCGCACAACTCGATCCACAACCGCAAACACTCCTTGCGGCGTCAAACACCCCTGCACGTGTCGACCGCGCTCAACGTCTACCCATCGAACGTTCCAGCCGTCCGAGTCACCTTGTCCAATCCGGTCGATCAACAGCTTGACCGGCTTGCCTCGAACTTCGGCTTCCGGGCGGTCGAGAAAACCGAGCCAGGGCAGATACCTGTACTCGCCGTTGCGGCGGAGCACGCCGACCGTCTGGCCCTTGGTGTCGTGACACAACTGTATGTTTCGGGCATTGAGTTTGCGGCAAAAGATCAGGGTCACTGGATCGACAGATACTGTATGTCTGTACAGTCTACGGAAAGTTTGCTTCCTCTCGAAAGCCATACATACGGCTCGCTGCGATCTGAGTATTTTAATTCGGCGTCCCGAACAGTCGTCCAACTTCCGCCCGGAAAGCAGTGGGAAGTTACTTCCCGCTGGTTGCCCACCAGATCTGGCCAAGTGGCGAGCCAAGCAGCTTCAGGACAGATTTCTCCATTGCGGCATTCCATGCTTCGCCCGGCTCCGTGGTGCCACTTCTCTCCCGCATCCACGATTGGTAATTCGCCCACATCATCTGGTCGACCGCGCTCATGGCGCGCATCAGATCCGGTGCGGACATGGCACCGGGGTTACTGATTCCCTCGCTCATGATCCTTGCAAGGTCCGGGCTGGTCATGATCGCATTCCGTAACGAAGAGAATTGGCCCATTGCAGAGTTTGATTCCGCACGCCGGAGAAACAGCGTGTTCTCTCGCATCTGCAAGGCAAGGTAAGCCACTGTAACGATGACGCCCAGTCCACTGACCAGATCACCGACCGCCCCGATTGCTTCCCAGTTCATATCGTCCCCTCCTGTGTGAATGGGGACAGGGTAGAACCTCATCGGCTCAGGAGGAAGACACTGCAATGTTGCGCAACACCGCATCTGAGGTGGTTCCAGTTTGTGTCGAATAGATCGGCGGAATAGCCGTCATGACTTCAGTCGACATCGATACCAACACTCACTTCTTTCTGACTGATAGACGTCTCCTGATTACTGACGTGACCGAAAAACCACTTGAGTTATCCACCAACATCGGCTTCCCTCAAGTCGCGGAGGGCGCGTCTATATCCTTTCTCCTCGGGGCACCGTTGAGGTGGGTGTCCCCAAGGAGTTGATTCCACACGCATCGTTGGAGAGAGGGCGAACCCGAATTCGGTCCGGGAGTTCAACGTGGCTTAGGACGACCGCTTCCGGATCAATACTGTGGTGGATGAAGGCTCGACTGCTGCGACCAGGCTGATCCAGAACAGGATTCCGGAGGCGGTGCAATGAACCAAACTTCTGACAGTCGTATCGGGAACCTGGACAAAGAACAATAATCAGGAATCGTTCATGGGCAAGCTGTTCGAGGAGTTGAAGCGCCGCAAGGTGTTCCGCGTTGCCGCCGTGTATGCCGTGGTGGCC
>CAMDVY010000188.1 GCA_945878745.1 Klebsiella pneumoniae
GTAGCGGAGAGCGCTGCCCGACATTGCGATGGGAGGTGTGCCTGAAATACTGCCGATTATTGTCGAATCAAGGTTAAGTACTGGATCATTGGCACCTGACAGATCGACACGACGCTGCATGCCATGTGGGTCTGCAGGCTGAGTGAGGGCGAGAAAAGTGCTCAGTGTCCGATGTCTCGTCCTTTTCAGGTGGCCTGCCGGTAGATCGTGCAAAGGATGCATCTGCCACAGTTAGAGCGTGAAGCCCGTCAACCCCTGAAGTCATCCCGGTCGCGAGTTGAGGGTTACGACCGTCCGGAGCGACGCCGACGAGATAGAATCCCAGAGCCTGCGGCAGGACGCCGCCCCTCGGAAAACCAGTTTGAAAGTCTGCTTCGTCTCACCATTCGCCTACGGTGCGCTCACCGGTGACCTGCGCGGACACATCGGCGGCGTGGAGCGGCAGACCGCGCTCATGGCCCGATGGCTGATTGACCGCGGACACGAGGTCAGCGTTTGTACCTGGACTGAAGGTGGTGCGCAGGATGAAGTGCGGGATGGCGTCACGATCCTGAAAACCTGTCTTCGATCTGCCGGGGTGCCGATAGTGCGTTTTTTCCATCCGCGCTGGACGGCGCTGAACAGTGCAATGGCGCGCGCCGATGCTGACATCTACTACCAGAATTGTGCCGAAGAGACCACCGGCCAGGTGGCGATCTGGGCAAATCGCCACCAGCGACGCTTCGTCTTCTCCGTCGCTTCGGATCCAGAGTGTGACCCTGCGCTACCCATTCTGCCGTCGCTGCGTGAGCGTGTGCTCTATCGGCGAGGACTAAAGCTCGCTGACGGCATCATCACCCAGACCGAGTCACAGCAGACCCTGTTGCGGTCGGGGTACGGCCTTGAATCGACATCACTGCCGATGCCGTCCGACGTACACGCTGACGCGGATTTTCCAACCTTGAACGGTGCGCGCGAAGCAGGTTTTTCTGTGTTGTGGGTGGGACGGATGATGCCGGTGAAACGGCCTGAGATGCTCATCGACATTGCACGATCGCTGCCCGGCATTCGCTTTCATGTCGTCGGTGGTGCTGACCAGGACGCAGACTACTGGAATGTCATCGAGTCAACTGCCGCGTCGGTACCGAACCTTGTCCTGCACGGCCGCAGGGACCGCGAGGACATCCTCCCACTCTATCGAGCCTGCCATGCGCTGCTTTGTACATCGATCCTTGAGGGGTTTCCCAACACGTTTCTCGAGGCGTTTGCGCACGGTGTGCCGGTACTGAGCACAGTCGATCCGGACGGGTTGCTCGAGCGACAACAGATGGGTGCCCACTGTGTCGACGTCGAGCGCTTTGTCAGCAGGATTCAGCAAATTGCGGCAGACCGCGACCGCCTGTCATCCATGGCGGAGAATGCCTGGAACTACTATTACGAACACCATTACCTGGAAAAGGCGATGCCACGCTTCGAGTCCTTCCTGCAACGCACGGTCAGCGCGCCATGAGCCGTCTGCGCATCGGCATCATCACGCAGTTTCCGATCGATCCCGACCGACCGGTGGGTGGCGTTGAAGCGGTCAGCGTGAATCTGGTGCGGCATCTCGCCATGGACAGTGAGCTCGACGTGCACGTGCTGACGCTGGTTGATGTGGAGAACCCGGAAGAAAGGCAGTGGGCGGGTGCGACGCTGCATTTCCTGCCATGTCCACCGGGAAGCATGTTGCGCCTCGCGATTGATCGTGGGCGCGGTGTTGTGCAGAAGTGGCTTGAGGCGCACCCGATGGACCTGGTTCATGCGCATGACACCTATGGGTTGATGGTCCGCGGTTATGCCGGAAAGCGCGTGTTCACGGTTCACGGGTTCATCTACGGCGATACGCTGGTTTCAGGGTCGCGATTCGCGAGTCCCCGGGCCTGGCTGTGGAAGCAGTTCGAAACGCGCGGGTGGGCCGATCAGCCTAACGTGGTCTCGATCAGCCCCTACGTGAGAGAACGGGTTTCACTGTTTTCAGCAGCGCGCATCCGCGATATCGACAATCCCGTCGCAGCCGGATTCTTTGATATCCCATGGGAACCCGTCCCCGGCCGCATCTTCAGCGCAGCGACCATAAATCCGCGCAAGAATACTCTTCGGCTCGTGGAAGCCGTAGGTGTGTTGCGTGCGCGCGGTCTGGATGCCTCGTTGCATCTTGCCGGACCGATCGTTGATGCCGCGTACGGTGAGACGGTGCGGCAGTACATCGAGATGCACGATCTTGGCGACTGTGTCCGGTTGTTGGGGTCTTTGCCATCACCGCAGGTGCGTGAGGAGCTGCGCAGTTCTGCCGTGTTCGCCCTCGTCTCACTGGAGGAAAACTCACCCATGGGCATCGAAGAAGCCATGGCCGTGGGTGTTCCGGTCGTGAGTTCGAACCGGTGCGGTATGCCATACATGATCCGCCATGGCGAAACCGGTTACCTGGTTGATCCCCACGACCCGGAGAACATCGCTGATGCACTCGGTCGTGTCATCGGTGATCAGGCAGTCATGCAAAACATGGGGGAGGCGGGCCGGCGAGTGGCGCTTGAGCGGTTCCATCCCGACATCGTGGCATCACGTACGGCGGATTTTTATCGCGAAATCGTCGGCCGCGGGCGGGCCTGATTACCCGCTTGGCGGGACGGTGAGACTTGCTTCTCGCCGGTCTCGCCGGTGGGCGCGGTTTCCGCGACTATTCGAAGGACAGACCTCGGGATTCGAACTCCAGTGACCGAAGTCAGCGAAGATCCTGCGGGTGAACACGGAACTGCTCACGCTGTATTCTGGTTCTACAGCTTTTGGAGCGCCGGCCGCCGGAGAATCATGAGAAATTACCTACTAATCATCCCGAAGTACGTCTCCGCCGTTGCGTCGAATCCCGAGGAGTGTCTCCGCAATTGCGCCATGGTTTTGTTCGTCAGCGGTATGCCCTGGCAACAAGACTGTTCTGAAACCTGGAGGTCACGATGAAACGAACCTTTTTGATGCTCGGCATCGCAGTCATGGCCGCTGCCGCGCCTGAGGCACTCGCAGCGAAGCCCATTATCACGCACGGTGTGATGTCCGCCGAGGTGACCTCGAGTGAGGCTCTGGTGTGGTCCCGCGCTGATCAGCCGGCAAAGATGTTGGTAAGTCTGCTTTCAGCACAGGAGCGGGACAACGCCGCTATTGAAGTTGATGCGGCCACGGACTTCACCGGATCTGCGCATTTTGTCGGCCTGCAAGCGGATACCGAATATCGGTACCGGGTCCGATTCGAAAACGCCAGCGGTGAGCGCAGCCAGGTAAAAACGGGCTTTTTCCGTACCGCTCCGGCGCCCATGGCGAGTGTGCCAGTAAAGCTGTCATGGACCGGTGACATCGCCGGCCAGAATGTGTGTCGTGATGCCGCCGAAGGATTCCCGATCTTCAAGGCGCTTGCCGCAGAACGATCAGATCTCTTCATCGGCCTGGGTGACATGATCTATGCCGACAACACATGTGAGGCGAAAGGCCAGTACGGCAACACCCAGGTCCCGGGGGACTTCCTGCAGGCTGCGGACCTGGATAATTTCCGGCGTCACTGGCGGTACAACCGCGATGACCGGTACTTTCAAAGGCTGATCCGGAGTACGCCGTACTATGGTGTCTGGGATGATCATGAAGTCGTCAATGATTTCGGTCCGCTGCACGATACGCGCTCAACGCCTCCCTATGTCGCCGGGGTCAGCCTGCTGCCGATTGGCTTGCAAACCTTTCTCGAGTACACACCGATGCGCATTGACCCGAACACGCCGCATCGGCTCTATCGCACAGTGGGCTGGGGCCGTCATGCCGAACTGTTCTTCCTGGATAACCGCCAGTATCGGGACCACAACTTGTCTGCAGACCGGAAGGGGCGCAACAAGACCATGCTGGGTCGAGAGCAGCTCAAGTGGTTGAAGGCTCAGCTCAAGGCGTCACAGGCGACCTGGAAGATCATCGTCAGCAGCGTGCCGATGTCGATTCCGACAGGCTCTCCACTGGATCAGGGAAGGGATGGATTCGCCAACAACGATGCCAACACCGCGCCCACGATCGATGGGGGCCTACAGTCGGAGACCGGTTTCGAGCAGGAGCTGGTGGAGATCCTGCGTACGTTGCAGGCGGGTGACATGAATGCGGTGTTCATCACCACCGATGTGCACTTTGCCGAGGTCTTCCGATACACGCCGTTCGCCAACGACCCGGATTTTCAGGTACACGAAGTCGTGATCGGACCGGGAAACGCCGGCATCTTCCCGAACCGGGCATTTGACACCAGCCTGGGCACCGAAAGCCTGTTTTTCCACGGGCCGGAATCTGCGGCGACGGTGACCAGCTGGGATGAGGCATTGAAGTGGTTCAATTACGGAACCATCGAAATCGATGGCAAAGGTCATTTTGTCACTCGGGTGAAGGATACGTTTCGCAAGACACTGTATTCGCTGGAGCTGACACCCTGAGATCGATGCCAAGGGGACTGATCGTAGCGAATGCGTCAATGGGCTGATCAGGCAGGATTGGCTAACCGGTGTCATTGCGCGTTCACACCACCCCGTTCATGGCGTTGACACTGAATCAGAACGGCGATGAAAGGATCCCCGGGACAGCCCTGGGGATTTGATTCCTTCAGATCGAACCCGGCAAAAGCCCTGCGGACGAACACCGAACGGTTGACACTGTTTTCTGCTTCTACGGGGTTGGCGAACTGAAGGCGGGGAATACTTCGAAAATTCTCTACATATCCTGAGGTGTGTCGCTGCAGCACCATCGACAAAGAGCACCCCCCAAGTGGTACCCACCGGCATCTTGGATGCCAAGCTCCGGAAAACGCTCGGCAGGTACCATGCCGTGTACCGTCAGGATGGCACACACCAAAGTGGGCCCGGTTTCCCTCGGTAAAAGGTGACATCGGCTGATTCAACAGTTTGGCGCACGCTCATCATCGTAGGCGTCCAACGTCCTGTATTGGGGCCAAGAGCCGGCACAGCAGAAGATCGACGCGCTGCGGCGGCGCAACGATGGTCCGATTTTCCGTTCGTTTTCGTTGCGTAGCGCTTAACTCAAGCGCCTCAAACAAACGAAAAATCGGCCTCGAATTGACACTCGCCTCGCTCCGCCGCCTTCTGCCGCATGGGCTCCTCGGGTGACGCGGAACGCCGCGCGGACCCTGACGGCCCGTTCGTCTGCGCTCAGCGGGACGCGGTGGCTGCCGATGGCGCCAGTTTCAGGACCAGCGTCGGATGTTTGCCTGGCGACGTCAGTGCGTTTTCGACCACGAGGGGGAGTGTCACGTTCGGTGTGCGCTTTCCTGGGCGAAGGGTGATTGTCGTACTGGCGTGCGCCGGTATCCGCAAACGCACGTCGTGTTCGACGATGGTCATGCCGCTGTCGTTGCGCAGTTCGAAATCCGCGTCAGACCGGTTGGTGAGTGTCACGGCCAGTGTGTCGCTGCCCTCCACCCAGCGCACCTCGGTTGCCGAAACCGAAGCCGCCAGCAGCGGTAGTAGTTCCGCCTCCCGGCCGATTAGCAGGTTTCTGAACCAGACGACGGTGCGGTTTGCGAACAGGGCTTCTCGGATGCCGTCAGCGCTGCGTGTTTTTGCCATCACCAGAGTCACCGGACGGTGTGCGCCCTCGGACGGCGGGTAGTCCCAATCGATCAGATCGTGAACATCGGACACACCGATCAGTGCCAGATCGCTGGCGAGTGCAATTTCCAGGGCTTCCGCCGAGAAAGTATCTCCATTGGCGATCTCGATGCCATGGATCTGTTCGCGGGCAATGAGCCCACGGTGCAGGTCGGTGAGCTCGGCCTTGCCTGACGGACGCTGGCGTGTCCAGTAAGGGTGGTTGATGAACACGAAGGCCTTTTGCGAATTCGCAGCGGCGAGCGCTGATTCGGCGGGCCACTGCCCGGCTGCCTGGTAATACGCGTCGGTCTGGCTGGGATCGACGGGTGGCTGTTCGACCTGGAAAAGGCTGTTCGCATCGTTGATGAAGACAGCGTTGATGTGGCCCGGTTTCAATCCAGCAGTCATTGCTGCTCCGACCGGAGCCATCGACTTTCTAAGCACTAACGGCTGGTGTTCATCTAAAAAAGCATTGACCAAATCAGCGTCAAAATTTAGGACGAGGTTGTTTACTATCGTTTGGCTAGGATCGAGAACCACCTCCTGTATCGCTCCTATTGCTGAAATTTCAGCAATCCGGCAGACCTTGCCGTT
>CAMDVY010000189.1 GCA_945878745.1 Klebsiella pneumoniae
CCCGGTCACCGGGTAGGCCGCGACCGGTGTCCCGCAGGCCATCGCTTCCAGCATGACCAGACCAAACGTATCCGTGCGCGAGGGAAAGACGAACACATCCGCAGCGGCATATTCAGCCACCAATTCGTCGCCATAGCGGTAACCAAGCCAAGATGCGTCGGGATACCTGCTTTGCAGCGCTGCCCGGGACGGACCATCACCGACGACAATCTTGTCTGCATCGAGGTCGAGCGCAAGAAAGGCTTCGACGTTCTTCTCCGGAGCAATACGTCCAACGTACAGCAGGCGTGGCCGGGCCGAGCACTTGCGTGAGAAGTCCGGTTTGAACTTTCGGGTATCCACACCGCGGTCCCACACCTCCAGATGCGCGAGACCCCAGTGCTCCAGCTCAGATCGATGAGTAGAGGTGGTACACAGTGTCTTTTCAGCAGGTGAGTGAAACCAGCGCAGAAATCGATACCCCGCCGCCAGCGGTAACCCGATCCTCGCCTGGATGTACTCTGGAAACTTGGTATGGAGCGATGTCGTGAAGGGGATCTGCATCCGTTTCAGCATCTGACGCGCGTAACAGCCCAGCGGACCTTCGGTGGCAATGTGCACCGCATCAGCTGCGCTGCTTTCAATGAGCGCGCGCATCTGCCACGGGTTGATCGCTACCCGGATCTCGGGATAGCTGGGAAGCGACAGTGTCCGGAATAGCCCCGGATGCAGGACATGAGCCTCCCATCCCAGCGCCGGCAACTCTGCCAGCACGGATTGCAACGTGGTGACCACGCCGTTGGTTTGTGGCGACCAGGCATCAGTGATCAAAAGCAGACGTTTCATGCACGCACTCGTTCTGGAAACGGGATAACGGCAGATGTTTGCGGGATTTCCTCCGGCCAGCGCACGATAGAAAACTCACCGCGCTCGTCTTCAACCAGTGCTGTACAGGATTCGACCCAATCCCCACAGTTCATGTAACGCACACCTTCAAGATCGGAGATCTCCGCGTGGTGGATGTGTCCGCAGATGACGCCGGCATAACCATCCAGTCGACACTGACGGGCAATCGCAACTTCAAACTCACTTATGAAATTGACGGCCCGCTTGACCCGGTACTTCAGCCACGCGGACAGCGACCAGTAACCATAGCCAAGCTTGCGTCTGAAGAAGTTCACGTAACGATTGGAGCGCAGAAGCAAGGTGTAACCAAGATCACCAAGAAAGGCGATCCATCGATGGTAGCGGGTGATGACGTCGTACTCGTCGCCATGCACCACCAATAACACCCGTCCATCTGCAGTGCGATGCTGGATACGGTCGACCACCTGCAGATTGCCGATTTGCAGATCGGAATATCGCCTCAGAAACTCATCGTGATTGCCGGTGACGTAGATGACCTCGGTGCCACGTTTGGCTGCCGTGAGAAAGCGGCGTACGACATTACTGTGAGCCTGCGGCCAGTAGAACCCTGATTTCAATCGCCAGCCGTCGATGATGTCGCCGACCAGATAAAGCTGGTCACAGGTGTGCATTTTCAGGAAAGAAGCAAGCCTTTCGGCCTGACATCCCCGGGTACCAAGATGTATGTCGGAGAGGAAAATGGTTCGGTAGTGACGCGGCTCGAACGGCTGGGTGCGTTGCATGAATCGTGCATACCCGGTGGTTTGATGCAAGATGCTGGAAGGTGGTGTATCTCAAGTGACAAGCTGATGAACTTTCCGTGACAAAGCACCCAACGACCACCTGTGGAGAGTCTGACTCGTCAGGCCTTTCCTGGCTCAGCGGTCGAAGGGGTACCTCGCCTCCAACCCCGCATAGAGTCGCTCTGGAGCCTCCGGGTGCCCGACGTCAAGAGTTGAAAGCAACTCGATGAGGTGCTCGTTGTCTTCGCGGCCATGCCAAAGCTTGTGATAAGTGCCCTGCTTGTAACCATGGTCCTGGCGAAAATGGTTGAGCACGTTTTTGCCGACGTACAACCGGTACAACTCATCGAAGTCCATTGGTAGCGCATCCATGGCGGCGATGAAATCCGCAAGCACGAAGCCACGTTGCTGCAAAGTACTCTGGGCGAGTTGTTCGACCGCCAGACGAAATCGTTCTGGCTCGTAGTCACGGCTGCCGGTGGAAAACAAATCGACCAACGCATCATCGAATGAATTTTCGCGAAGCAGTTCGCTCAGGCCGAAGTGCCAGATGTCGACCAGCTCAAGTTTCACCTGGTCAAGATCCGGAACCTGATGTTTCCACCACTTCCAGCCGTAGTGATCGAGCAGTTCCGCGCACTCAACCCAGATCGCCCGATAGTAGGGATATCCCTGATGGCGCCACTGCGGATGCACCTGTTGATTGTGGTCGTCCTGCATCCGCGCCATGGTGGTTAGCATCGTGATCCGCGCGCTTCTTGTGTTAATGATCTTGTTTGTCCCTTCCAGGTGACCTGCACCTGACAATTGTTGATAGACTCTTCATCAATCGCTGAAATCAAGGATGTTCAATGGATCTCAAACTTTTTCTCACAGTTGCCGCCACCGTCTTTCTGGCCGAACTGGGTGACAAGACCCAGCTGGCGACCATGCTGTTTTCAGCGCGCGAAGATGCGAGTCGACTGACGGTATTCTTTGCCGCCTCTGTTGCGCTGATCGCGGCCAGCGGGATCGGCGTGCTGGCCGGCGGCCTGGTCTCGCAGTACATCGAACCCGCCATGCTGAGCCGCGTGGCGGGCATCGGCTTCATCCTGATTGGTGCCTGGACCATCTGGCAAGCCTGACCGCCTCAACCGGCAAGTAGCGCCTGATCAAGATCCGCGATGATATCGTCGATATGCTCGATCCCGACGGACAGGCGGATCCCTTCCGGTGATACACCGACTGCACGCTGCTCTGCCTCGGACAACTGCCGATGCGTCGTAGATGCTGGATGGCAGGCCAGCGACTTCGCATCGCCAATGTTGACCAGACGCTTGAACATTTTCAACGCGTCGTAGAACTTCACACCGGCTTCAAAACCGCCCCTCACGCCAAACGTCAGGATTCCAGAGGCATAACCGCCCATGTACTTCCTCGCCAGCGCATGATGCGGATGCCCTTCCAGGCCGGCATAACTTACCCAGCTGACCTTGCTGTGTCCTTGCAGATGTTTCGCCACAGCCAGCGTATTCGTGCAATGTCGCTCCATTCGCAGCGGCAGCGTTTCGATGCCTTGCAGAATCTGGAAGGCGTTGAATGGTGACAGCGCTGAACCGGTATTGCGCAGGGCTACCGTGCGAGCTCGTCCGATGTAGGCGGCAGCACCAAATGCCTGCACATAAACCACGCCGTGATAGCTGGCTTCCGGCTGATTGAACATCGGATACCGCGCGGCATGTTCTGCCCACGGGAACTGACCTGAATCGACAATGATGCCGCCCAGCGTAGTGCCGTGTCCGCCCATGTACTTGGTCAGCGAGTGCACCACGATGTCGATGCCATGGGCGATCGGCTTCAGGAGCGAAGGGGTTGCCACGGTGTTGTCGGCAATGGTAACGACCCCTCGCCGTCGAGCCATCGCCGCAATCGCCGCCACATCGACGATGTTGCCGGCGGGATTGCCGATGGTCTCCATGAAAATCGCCTTGGTGCGGCCGTCGATCAGCTTCTCGAGCGCAGACGCTGAATCATTCTCGGCGAACCGCACTTCGATGCCCTGCTTTGGCAGCATGTGCGCAAACAGCGTATAGGTGCCACCATACAGCTGGGGAACAGAGACGATGTTGTCGCCGATTTCCGCGAGGTTGAGTACGGCATAGTTGATGGCGGCGCTGCCCGCTGATACCACCAATCCGGCGATACCACCTTCCAGCGCAGCCACTCTCTGCTCAAGCACATCGTTGGTCGGATTCATTATCCGCGAGTAGATGTTGCCGGGTACTGCAAGATTGAAGAGATCGGCGCCATGCTGGGCATTATCGAATTCATAGGCGACGGTCTGATAGATCGGTACCGCTACTGCGTGGGTGGTGGGCTCACTCTGGTAGCCGGTGTGAATCGCGATGGTCTGGTCTTTCATAGGGTGCTCTGTGCCTGCTCTGACGAATCTGCATTCTGCCGCATCCACATCGTCATGGGATATCTCCTGCGATAACATGTCCCGCTGAAATCGATTAACGCGGATGGCGACCATGGATCTTTCTTACGGACCGGAATACGAGGATTTTCGTTCTCAGGTACGCGAATTTCTGCACAACCACGGCTCCAGGGCACCCAAGGGCGGCGGGTTGCGATCTCCTGCTGCCAAAGACTGGCAGGCGTTATTGATCGAGCAGGGTTACGCCGCCCGGACTATCCCGAAGGAATACGGTGGTCATGGCGCGCAGCCGGACATCCTCAAATCACGCATCATTGCCGAGGAGTTTGCGACGGCGCAGGTCCCAGGTGGTCTGGGTGGACAGGGTATTTCGATGCTCGTCCCAACGCTGCTGGAGCTCGGTACCGAAGCCCAGAAACAGCAGTTCATCGTGCCGACGATTCGCGGCGAAATGCTGTGGTGCCAGGGTTACTCCGAACCCGGCGCTGGAAGCGACCTCGCCAGCCTGCGGACTGCCGGCGTTCTGGATGGCGACGATTGGGTGATCAATGGTCAGAAGATCTGGACTTCCACCGCGCACCTGGCGGACTGGATCTTCTGTCTCGTGCGCACCGAACCGGATGCGCCCAAGCACAAGGGAATTTCCTTTCTGCTGTTCGACATGAAAACGCCGGGCATCGAGATCCGACCGCTGGTCGACATGACCGGCAATGCCAACTTCAACGAGGTCTTTTTCACCGATGTTCGAGTGCCAAAGAGCCAGATCGTCGGACAACGTGGCCAGGGCTGGGCGGTTGCCAACAGCATTCTCGGCTTTGAACGGGACTCTCTGGGAGATCCGAACGCCACCCTGTCCCGCCTGAACCGGTTGTTCGAACTCATGCGGGAAGAAACCGTCGATGGCACCCGAGTACTCGACAATGGCGCGATGCGTGACCGCGCCATGCAGATCCAGGGACGGGTGATGGCGATGCGATTCAACGAACTTCGCGTGCTGTCCGCCAAAGTCAATAATAAAAACGACGCGTCACTGGCCCGCCTGATCGGCAAGTTGCAAGGCACCGAACTGCGCCACGACCTGGAGGGGCTCGGTATCGACGTCATGGGCGAACTCGGCCTTGCCTACAAAGACAATCCGCTGCTGCGCGATGCCGGTATGTGGCAGTACCACTACATGTACTTCCTTGGCCTCATCATCGGTGGTGGCACCTCACAGATTCAGAAAAACATCATCAGTGAACGCGGGCTGGGCATGCCACGCGAGCCGCAGATCATCACCGCACAAGCGGAGAAGAAATAATCATGGAATTTGGTCTGTCTGAAGAGCAGGTTTTGCTGGTCGATACTGTCAACAAGTATCTGGACACGTCCGCACCGCTGTCGCGAGTACGGGATTTTGCAACCAAGCCGAGTGATGCGGACATCTGGCAAGGCCTGATCGACATTGGCATTGGCGGGCTACTGGTTCCCGAAGTGCACGGTGGCGTAGGCCTGGGGTTTGTCGAAGCGGCGCTCATCAGCGAATCGCTCGGCAGCCGCGTCACGCCATCGCCATTTTTAGGTACAGCGGTGGTGTTGCCATCAGTACTCAATCGCGTTGATCCTCATTCAAGCCTGCTCGGCGAGATCGCTGGCGGCACAGTGCGATGCGGTATCGGCCTCGCCGAAGCCAACGGTGCCCGCAATGGCGCCGCCATCGTCAATCGTGGTGGCAAGCTGACAGGCAAGGCGCTGTTCGTCATTGATCCCACGGCGAACGTGTTTCTGGTTGCCGATGCACAGCGGTGCCTGTACCTGGTCGAAGCCGGTGCAACCGGCACTTCGAGCAGGCCCCTCACAAGCGTTGATGCGACGCGGCCTTTGATCGAACTGACCCTGAGCAATACACCGGCTCGGCAGCTCTCAAGTTCGCCCGAAGATCTGCTCTGTGCTCTGGATGTCGCGCGCGTGATGTTGGCCGCCGATACACTGGGTGCTGCCCAGAACATGCTGAATCAGGCGGTGTTGTACGCAGGACAGCGCGAACAGTTCAACCGGCCGATTGCCACGTTTCAGGCGGTCAAGCACATGTGCGCAGAAATGGCCGCTGAGCTTGAACCATGCCGCGCCTTTGTCTGGTACGCAGCTCACGCCCTTAACACCCTGCCTGCAGAGGCGCGTTTGACCGCTTGTCA
>CAMDVY010000190.1 GCA_945878745.1 Klebsiella pneumoniae
ACTTTACCGTCACCGTGATCACTTTCGAAACCACCGGTGGATTGTGCGGGACATGCAGATGATTTCCGAGCACCAGTTGCAACGTGTGCTTGCCTGGCGCGAGGGTCACACTCGCTTCGGTCTGGCCGCCGCCAAAGTGCAGAATCTGCTCTGTTTTCGGCAATGGCAAGGTGCCGCTCGGAACTTCGGTCTGATCGATCAGGATATGGTGGTGCCCCGTATCAGGCAGATCCGCGCCTGCCGGTGCCACACCCATTCCTTTCAACCCGAATCGAACCACGAAGGGACTTGCCACCGTTTCACCATCTGCCGGGCTGATGAAGTAAACCTCAGCGCCTGCAGGCGATGCTGAAACCAGCGATACCGGTTCCGGGGTTGGCGGAATCGGCGCGTCTGCCGCAATGGCTGCACAGCCGTACAAGGCAAGAGCAACAACTGAAGCAATCGCTCGTGGGAACATCTGACTCGTCCGCTGGTAACCGTGCCGCAGTTTAACCCTTCGGCTCTCGATTCGACCAGTAATCAAAGTCGCGCAGTATCCGCTGGAATCGACGTTCGACCGGCCCTCGGGCTTCATCATGGGGAAGAATGTAGAGAATGTTGTTCTCCACCGCGTCTGCCACCATCTCACCGACCGCTTTCACATCGAGAACTCGACCCGCCAGATTCCGGTTGTCTTCACCCTGCGGAGGAATTGGCGGTGACACCTCGACAGCGCCGTAGTCGGCCTGCCGGTTGCGATTCGAAGCCCCGATATTGGTGGCTACCCGCATCGGGCACAGCACCGACACACCGATCCCGTCGTCGCGCAATTCACGAGACAGCACCTCGGCAATCGCCACGACGCCGTACTTCGCCGCGCAGTACGGCCCAAGACCGACATTGGGGACGAGCCCTGCGAACGACGCCGTGAAGAGGATGTGCCCTCCCGCCTTCTGCCGGCGCAGGTGTGGCAGGAACGCCTCAACACCATGAATCGGCCCCCACAGATCCACATCAATGACCCAACGCCAGTCGTCGTGACTCATTTCCGAAACGGGGCCACCCACCGCGATGCCTGCGTTGTTGAAGACGCCATGGACCGCGCCGCAGGTTTCCACCACATCATCCGACAGGACCTGCATGGCCTTGAAATCACGGACGTCACACACCCGCGTGATCACCGGCGTCTTGAACAACAGCGCCGCCCGATCGAGCGCCGCCTGTTCGATATCCACCAGTACCAGCTTCGCGCCTCGGGCTGCCATGACCTGCGCGGTTGCCAGGCCAATTCCGCTGGCACCACCCGTGATGACCATGACCTTGTTGTTCAGCTCCATCACTGCTCCGTTCGTGTGTTTGTCAGCCCAGCTTGTATGCGCGCATCGCCGTATCGTGGAAGAGATTTGCCTTCTCGGTAGCCGATGCCCCGGCTGCGATTTTCTTGAACGCATTCCACAACACGGGATAACTCACACTTTGTTTATCCACAGGGAAATTGCTTTCGAACATGCATCGATCAGCACCAAAACACTCAATGGCATGACGGTGATACCGACCTGTTGACTCCACGACCTGATCCGATGTCGCCGGTTTGTCCGCCTTGTGGAAGGTAAAGCCGTTGATCGGCATGACGATCCCGCCCAGCTTGGCAAAGACATTCGGACATCGTGCAAGCTCCGCCACATCCTTTTGCCACTGGACGAAGATCTCGTCCTGCTTGCCTGCATATGGCCCCACACCGAGCGGACCGCCGAAGTGATCAAAGATGATCGTGGTATCAGGGAACGCCCGCGCGAGATCGATCAGCTCCGGAATCTGAGTGTGGTAGAGCCATGCGTCAAAGGTCAGCCCACGTTTGCCCAGTTCCGCAAACCCTTCGCGAAAGCGGCGATCACCCAACATCCCCCTGAAGGGGTTGGTATGCGAGTTTCGCACGGCATCGCTGGCATCCCATCCAGCGGCATGACGAATACCACGAAATCGTCGTGACAGGCGCATGTGTTCATCCAGTACAGCGCCAACCGCCGAGCCGAGATTCAGATCAGCCAGGGAGACGATTCCAATACATGCCCGCAGCTTGCCGTACTGGCCGCTGGCGGTCATGGCCGCAATGCCATTGACGAATTCGGTCTCGCCGACACAGCGCATGGGCTCAGGACCATCGACTCGATACATGCTGCCGCACTCCACGAATACCGTGGAGACGACGTTATGACCACTACCGGTGTCAGCCAGCAATTGCGGCAGCAGATACGGATTGTTGGCGTGATCCCACAGGTGGTGGTGTGGATCGCAGATAGGCAAGTCAGGCTCGAGGATATCCTCCTGAACCTGTGCCAACCACTCGGCGCGCATCAGTACACCACCACGGAGCGGATGCTCTCGCCACGGTGCATGAGGTCGAAGCCGTCGTTGATTCGATCCAGGCTCAATGTGTGCGTGATCAGGTCATCGATATTGATCTTGCCCTCCATGTACCAGTCGACAATTTTTGGTACCTGCGTACGCCCTTTGACACCGCCAAACGCGGTCCCTTTCCAAACACGGCCAGTCACCAGTTGAAAGGGTCGTGTGGAGATTTCCTTTCCTGACGCAGCCACACCAATGATGATGCTCTCGCCCCAGCCTTTGTGGCAGCACTCGAGCGCCTGCCGCATGAGATCGGTATTGCCGATGCATTCGAAGGAATAGTCGACACCACCACCGGTCATGCCAATGATCTCGGCCACCACATTGTCGACTTCCTTCGGATTGAGAAAGTCGGTCATCCCGAACTTCTCGGCCAGCGGTTTTTTGGACGGATTGATGTCGATGCCGATGATGCGATCAGCACCCGCGATGCGTGCGCCCTGAATCACGTTGAGTCCGATCCCGCCGAGCCCGAAGACAGCCACGGTTGCACCAGGCTCCACCTTCGCCGTGTTGAACACGGCCCCAAGACCCGTCGTCACCCCGCAGCCGATGTAACAGACCTTCTCGAACGGTGCATCGCTGCGAATCTTGGCCAATGCAATTTCCGGAACGACGGTGTAATTCGCAAACGTCGAGGTGCCCATGTAGTGAAACAGCTTCTGACCGTTCAGCGAAAAACGACTGCTGCCATCCGGCATGACACCCTTGCCCTGGGTGTCGCGAATTGCGCCGCAAAGATTGGTTTTGCCGGAGAGGCAGAACTTGCACTGCCTGCACTCGGGTGTGTACAGCGGAATCACGTGGTCACCTGGTTTGAGGCTGGTCACACCCTCACCGACTTCAACCACGATGCCGGCACCTTCATGACCCATGATGGCCGGAAACAAGCCTTCCGGATCTGCACCGGAGAGTGTGTACGCATCGGTATGACAGATGCCGGTCGCCTTGATTTCAACCAGACACTCGCCCTTGCGCGGGCCTTCGAGCCGTACTTTTTCAATCACCAGCGGCTGACCCGCAGCGACGGCGACAGCGGCGCGTACATCCATCCCCATGTTTCTGATCCTGTTTGACGTCAGCCTTCGAGGCTAACGTGTCGCCTCATGATTGCAAGCGTGGGAATCTGCATTCACTGTAGTGGCTCCCGCGTGCGCTACGGACTTCGCCATGGCTTTTCTGCTCGACGCCCTCATCTTCATGGCTGCAGCCCTCATCGTGGTCCCCATCGGCAAACGCCTCGGGTTATCGCCTGTCCTGGGTTACCTGTTGGCGGGGGTTCTGATTGGTCCAGGTGGCATTGAACTGATCAGCGATGCCGATGGCGTTCTGCACTTCGCGGAAATAGGTGTGGTCTTCCTGCTCTTCATCATCGGCCTGGAGCTTCAACCCAGCCGCCTGTGGGTGATGCGCAAGGAAGTATTCGGGCTAGGTACCGCGCAGGTGATCCTGACCACGGCAAGTCTGGCGACGCTCATACACGTGTTCGTCGAGATGACCTGGACACAATCGACCATCCTCGGATTCGCACTTGCCCTGTCCAGTACTGCCTTCGTGCTGCAGCTGCTCACTGAACAGAAGCAGCTGATGGCCCCCTATGGACGCGCCGCCTTCGGCATCCTGCTCCTACAGGACATCGCGGTCATCCCGGGGCTTGCTGCCATCAGCCTGCTCGGCGTGAGCGCGGCAGGCAGTCAGCACATCAACTGGTCGATGTTGGGCCTGGTTGTCATCGGTCTGGCCGCCTCCCGATTTCTGCTGCGCCCTGCATTGCGTTTCATTGCCACCACGGGAATTGATGAGCTGTTTGCCGCAGCCGGGCTCCTGCTGGTACTCGGCGCTGCCCTGGCCATGAACGCCGCAGGGATCAGTATGGGTCTTGGTGCATTCATAGCCGGCATGATGGTGGCGGATTCGGAGTACCGGCACCAGATCGAGACCGATATCCTGCCATTCAAGGGACTGTTGCTCGGTCTTTTCTTTATCGCCGTTGGCATGTCAGCAGATCTGCACCTGCTCGCTTCACAGCCCATCCACGTGCTGGGTGCAACGCTTGCGCTGGTACTGCTGAAGGCCGCACTCATGTATCCGGTGGCGCGCGCACGTCGGCTGGATCATGCGCAGGCCGTGCGTGCGTCCGTGGTCTTGTCACAGGGTGGTGAGTTTGCCTTCGTGCTGTTGACTGCAGCCGCCAGTGCCGCCTTGTTGCCCGGAAGCGTGGCGGAGTTCGTCATCCTGGTGGTCACCCTGTCGATGGTGACCACCCCGTTCCTGATGAAGTTGCTGGAGCGACTGCTCCAGACCAGCAAGACCGATGACCGACCGTTCGACGAAATGACCGGCCATGAACACCCAGTGGTGATTGCGGGTTTTGGCCGTGTGGGTCAGATCGTGGCGCGGGTGCTGAACATGCACCATGTTCCGTTTACGGCGCTGGAAGCCAATCCGAAGCAGGTGGATTTCGTGCGCCAGTACGGCAGTGACATCTACTACGGTGACGCAACACGCCTCGATTCCCTGCGTGCTGCCAAGGTGCCACAGGCCAGGATTTTTGTCCTCACACTGGAAGACATTGAACAGTCGGTCAAGACTGCGGAAATCGTGCACCGACAATGGCCGCAGGTCTTGCTCCTGGTGCGGGCGCGCAACCGGCATCACGAGATGATGCTGCGTGAGATCGGGGTGCACTTCGTCATCCGCGATACGCTTTTTTCCAGCCTCGAACTGAGCAAAGCGATGCTGGTCGGCCTGGGCAGGAGTCCTGAAGCGGCTGCAAAGGCGGTCGATGCGTTTCGTCTGCACGACGCCGAAACGCTGCTTAAACAAGCCGCTGTTTTCCGCGATGAGACCGCCTTCAGACAAACGACCCTCGAGGCCGCCGAAGAACTGAAATTGCTGTTCTCCGAAGATGCGGCCTCCAATCCGGACAAGGCGCCATGAGAGTATCAGGCAGGCTTGAAGACGACGATGGCTTCACCAGCCGGTGATCGCTCGAAGCAGACCACAACCTTCATGCCCGCCTTGACTGCGCGGGTGCCGACATCGACCAGATTGGTATTCACGCGAACGCCTTCTTCCAGATCGACCTGCGCCATGACGAGTGGCAGTTGACCGGCGTGGCGTGGGTGGTACTCACGACGCAGCAGAGCATGGGTGTACACCGTGCCCCGGCCGCTGGCATCTGCCCAATGCAGATTCGTTCCGCCACAGGCTTGACAGCGTTGGCGCACCGGGAACATCCAGGTGTTGCAGTCGCTGCATTGCTGCAGACGCAGCTTGCCCTCGAGCGCACCTTCAAAATATGGACGGTTGGAATCGTCGGGTTCCGGGAGCCAAGAGCTTACGTCGGACATGATTACTCCAGTGAATCAGGCTGCAGTGGGCGATAGAACGAGTGTTGCGTGATAGTTCAGCACACCACCATTTCCCGAGACGAGGATGAGATCGTTTTTGGCCTGGCGCTGACCACCTTGGCCTCGACCCTGAATGACTGCTTCAGCGACCGGTGTCATGCCCCACATGTAGTAAGACGAGAGTTCACCACCGCCGGTATTGGTGGGCAGCGACCCGCCAGGTGAAAGTTTGCCGTCAGCAACAAACGGCCCACCTTCGCCCTTCTTGCAGAATCCATAGTCTTCAAGCGTCGCGATGACGGTGTAGGTGTAACAGTCGTAGATCTGACACTGGGTGACATCAGCGAGCTTCGCATCAGCCATGGCGAGCGCCCTGGGCGCTGATCGCGCAGCGGGTGTATGAATGGCGGGGTCCACGTTGCTTCTGCCCGCGTCATGACCG
>CAMDVY010000191.1 GCA_945878745.1 Klebsiella pneumoniae
ATCTCCTGATCGCGATTTTTGATGCACCCAACAATCGCGGTCAGAGACCGCTCCTACAAAGAGACCACCGCTGTAGCGGAGAGCGCTGCCCGACATTGCGATGGGAGGTGTGCCTGAAATACTGCCGATTATTGTCGAATCAAGGTTAATCGACGAGTCTGGACCATTAAAACTACCGACGAAGGTCAGAGTCTCGCCACGACGAGGCCAGACCCCGTCAGTATTAACAGTCCAAAGGATTTCGATTCCCTGTGAGCACTACAGTACCAGATCCGCCAACCGCTGCTGACTATGTGGGATAACCTCAGAACACACTGTTCATGGCTTGTGAAGCCAAGGCTCGATGGATTGGCCGGTGAGATCGTGAGGAATTTCCTGCCGCCTCTTTCGCCGGATCTCAACAGGGTCGACAACTTGTCGGCGGAAGTGAAGTGTCAAGCGATGGCGCAATACTGTCTTCACTCATTTCATGAACCCAAGAACATCATGCGTAGCGACGCAATGCGTTGATTTTTCCAATCTGGGAGCAGGCAGAGCTGTTCCGATATCTCTTGGATCTGTAACTTTCAATCGCAAATCAAGGAGCGCGCTATCCACGTTCCGAGTCGCCGCGACCAGCAGCAAACAAGTGGTCGAACGCCACCTCGATCGTTGCCGCATCTGCTGGACGCACCACGCGGGTAATTTCCTGACCGTCATTCAGAAAAATCAGGGTCGGCCATAGCTTGACCTTGAAACTGCGCCCCAGAGGCCGACCTGGTCCATCTTCCACACGCAGGCGCGACACGTCCGGGTGCTTGTCAAAAGCCGCGTTCAACATCGGTTGCGCGGCACGACACCAACCACACCAACCCGTTCCAAACTCGAGGACCAGGAAACCCAGACTCGCGTCGATGACCGATCTCTCAGGCGGAGTTGTCGTATAGGACTGCTCAGTCATGAATTTTTGTGATGCTCGTCGTGCAAGCCCTTTAATTGATCGCTGTGGTAGATCTTGCGAATGAACCTTGGATTTTTCGACGACATGTCGATCTGGTACAGACTGACATCCCGCGTCAGGGGGATGCCGAGAATTTCGCAGAGATTGCGGGCCAGCCAGTGTTCAATCTTTAGCACCACCATCTTGCGCCGCAATCGACCCTGCTCGTCACGGTTCAGCACTGTCGGCAAGGTGTTGAGGGTCAGAATTTCGTCAATCGCCGAATTCGCCATCTTTTCACGCCCCTCTTCGCTGGCGTAAAAGTGCGATACCGCAAAAATCACGCGGGATGGTTTTCCACTTCGCAGAAACTGACAGGACTTCACCACCGTCGACCCGGTACGGACCATGTCATCGAACAGCACCACATCGTGATCGGCAATTTCCTCCAGACTCGACGGGCTGTCTTCATGTTTCGTGATGAAGACATCACGCTCTCCAGAGCGCTGCTTGTCGAGCAGCATGAATCCTGCCTTCGGCAACGCGAGACGCGAATGCATTTCGTTGACAAATTCACGTGCTCCCTTATCCGGCGCACACAAAAACAAACCTTCGCCGTCTATCGTTGGCCGAACGATGTTCGAGTTACGAAGATAGTCAATATAAAGCTCATAGGGGATGAGATTGTGAAACTGCCCGGCAAAAATGTCCGAGAACCGCTGCTGTACGGAATGAGAATGGTTGTGAACCGTCACCACACGATCAACGCCCGAGAGTTTTAGCATCTCGCCGTAGAGGTTTGCAGTGAATGGCTGACCGTCGAACTTTTTCAGGTCCTGCTCATCCCGTGAAGAGGAGGTCTCCCCAAGTTCCAGTCTCGGCCCACGATCCTGCGCGCTGTAGAACAAGTCTGGTTCCACCAGGACAACTTCGTGCGCGCCATTTTCCTTGGCTGCTCGTGCCATCAGAAAATTACGCATTGCCAGATCGTTACGGCTGACCAGCCGGTTCGAGGTGCTGACGATGATGACAGTCTTGCCGTGCAGCTTGCGACCAATCCGCGTGAAGTCCTGTTCGTCGGAGATAAATCTAGGACAAAATTCTGAGTTGGCAAAGGTCTTCAGGCTGATCAGATCGGCAATGTCCTCCGTCTGTCGCATGGCAAAAGCCAAGTCGATGGCAAATGGCTCGTCAGAAATATTCCCGACGACTACCAGATCCGCAGCAGTTCTTGTACTCACGAATTCGACCCCAAGTCATTCCCCCAGACGGCGCGCACAATGACGATAGCAGGCGCGCCGGTCAAGAATTGACGTAGCTGATGTTACTCTGCAGGTCGGTCGTGGATCTTGCGATAATCCGAGGCAATGTTCTTGAGCATCATTCGGTTGATCTGCCAGCCCGCACCGGAATTGAATTCCACATCTTCGTCATAAACCCCCATGAACAGCCACAGGTCTGCATTGGCCTTGGAGTGCCAGGCCTGCAGGTAACTCGACATGTGGGCTTTACCGCCAGAGCCATCGGCACCCGGCAGCACCAGATCGGTGATGTACTGGGTACCGATCAGATGTTGCGTGGCGTTATAAGGCGCAAGCGCCTTCTTTACTACATCAACCCAGGCATCTGGTCCGATACTCGGCTCAACACCCGCCGCGCCGATGTCGGCTTTGGGCGTAAAAATGCGATGGTAGATCGCTCTGCCTTCGGCGACTCCCGCTTCGGTATTGGAGCCAATCAGGTCTGTGGCAATACCATAGGCATGACGTAACTCCTTGATTTCCTGTCGCGCCAGCGCTTCGTGCATGGCCCGATGCATCGTATCGTCATGCCCGCGCTTGCTTTCATCGTGGTTGGCAGACTGGGCTGCGCGGCTGAGCCCAAGCGCCGCAACCGCACCTCCCACCAGCGCCAGCAACTTGCGACGGCCGGACAATTCAATCGCCATGTTCGTTTCCCCTCGTGGTGACGGCAGTTCAGATTACCGAGACGGTCTCAGATTCATGAAAGCTACCCGATCGTCTATGGGAATGCACGAACAGCGGGCGGTCAGCGGTGACGTAGTTCGAAGACGCGGTGGATACGCGGATTTCGAGCAAAATCCCGATCAATGGTCTCGGTGGACGTTTCCTTGCACCGCGCAAAGTCTGCAATGGCTTCAAGATCGGGGTCAAACCGCCGAAAATTATTCGAGAAGATGAGGACACCCTCGGGCGCCAGACATCGCATGCAGCGTCTGAGCAGCTCCACGTGTTCGCGCTGCACATCAAAGTCAGCTGCACGCTTCGAATTCGAAAAGGTCGGCGGGTCGCAAAAAATCAGGTCGTAACGCCAGCGATGATCGGACAACCAGCTCATGACGTCAGCAGCTACCAGTTCATGCCGCGAGAGATCCTGCCGATTGAGCACCAGATTCCGGTGCGACCACTCAAGGTAGGTGTTGGAAAGATCCACACTGGTGGTCGAGACCGCGCCACCGAGCGCTGCATGGACAGAAGCCGCCCCCGTATAGGAGAAAAGGTTGAGCATCCGTGCGCCACTGGCCCGTTCGGCGATCGCCAGCCGTACTGGTCGATGGTCAAGGAACAGCCCCGTATCCAGATAGTCATGCAGATTGATCTCCAGTCGGGCACGACCTTCGCGAACCACCAGGACCTCTCCACGTTCGGCGACCCGACCGTACTGGCTGCCACCGGTGGCACGGGAACGTGTCTTGACGGCGATATGGGCGTCGTCCAGGTTGAGCCCGGAGCGCACCCCCGATAACAGTTCGGTAAAGCGGCGCTGAACGGTTTGTGATTCGATGTGTCCTGGCGCCTGGTACTCCTGGACATGGGCAAAGCGCTCCCCGGCTTCGGTCGTATAGATATCCACTGCAGCGGCGTACTCCGGCAGGTCCGTGTCATAGAGCCGGTAACAGCCTATCTGCTGCTGGGTCAGCCAGCCTTTGAGACGCGCGAAGTTCTTGCGCAGCCGATTGGCCACCATCTCCCCTCCGTTGTTGCCCACCTCCGTCATCTCTCACGTGCTCCCGTTTCAATTCACGAATGAACAGCATTCCACCGGGTTCAGGGAACTCGATGGTTATACTCGTCGCTCGAACCCAGGCATAACCAGCATGATACCGAGCCACGACCAGGAACCTGCATCAATCGGACTGACGAGCATGGTGAATCTCGGCTGCCTGTTTTTTGCCCAGATCATATTTGTTTCAGGATCGGTGCTCTTCGTGATCATGGGCGGGATCATCGGTACCACGCTCGCGTCGGACCCCAAACTTGCAACCCTGCCACTCTCCCTGCTGGTTCTCGGCACCGCTGCCGCGACCATCCCGTCCGCGCTGCTCATGCGCCAGGTCGGACGTCGGGCAGGATTCGTCTTCGCAGCAAGCTTAGGCGCTGCGTCGGCCTGGTTTGCGGCCGAGGCATTGATCGACAGCAACTTCTTTCGCTTCTGTGCCGGCGCGGTTGGTGTAGGGATGAGTATGGCTTTCAGCCAGCAGTTCCGTTTTGCCGCGGCCGAAAACGTCGATTTGAACCGGGTCAGCCAGGCAGTCTCCTTCATTCTGCTGGGCAGTGTTGCTGCGGCATTTCTGGGACCGGCACTGGCGGCATGGAGCGATACCCGCGACCCAGACTCTCCCTTTCATCTGGCGTTGTCGTGGCTGGTCTGGCTGTATCTGGCAGCGGCCGCAGTCTTCATGCTCTATCGTGACAAAACGTCGCACACAGATGCGGGTAGTAACACGGCGGCACGAGCGCTGACGTCGATTGTTCGTCAGCCCGCTTATCTGCTGGCCCTGCTGGCCGGTGTAGTCGGCCAGGGTGTAATGACCTTCATCATGACCGCGGCGCCGTTGAGCATGCACGCTCATGATGGTTATTCACTGGTCGAAACGTCCAACGTCATTCGCGCTCACGTGCTGGCCATGTTTCTGCCATCACTGGTCTCTGGTGTGCTGGTCGCACAATTTGGTGTACGCAGAATGATGCTGGCCGGTGTGTTCTGCCTGCTGGCTACCGTTATCATCGGCACGCAGGGACAAGCCTATCTGCATTATTGGTGGGCGATGGTGTTGCTTGGCCTCGGCTGGAACCTGCTGTATATCGGTGGTACCACCTTGCTGGTCACCACCTACACGGCGGGTGAGCGGTTCGGAGCCCAGGCGGTGAACGAGTTCAGCGTCTTCGGCACGTCAGCGGTAGCAAGCCTCGGCGCGGGCACGTTGATGCACGCGTTCGGCTGGTCCAGCGTACTCATCATCAGCCTGCCCGCCATCATTGTCGTCATCGCGGCGCTTGCCTTCACCCGTCGGACAGCTACTACCGGAGCCGGGCATGACTAGTTCGCGCCGCGGCAAACCTCAGCGCCGCTCGAGGACGATAACCGGGATCTCGCGCGCGCCCGACCGAACCTGGTAATCCGCATACGGGGGATAGATCTCCACCATGTCTTTCCAAAGCCTGGCGCGCTCTTCACCGGCAGCCGTGCGAGCCCGCGCTTCGACGACCTCCCGACCGGCCTGCAACGTCACATCCGGATGGGCGACCAGGTTCAGATACCAGACCGGATGCGCTGGAGCCCCACCCTTCGAGCCAATGACGACCCACGCATTGCCGATCTTGCGATAAATCAGTGGCAGTGGGCGTGGTTGTCCCGAGGAGCGCCCGATTGTTGTCAGCAACAACGCGGGTAGCACGCCCTTACCGCCAACCGCTCTGGAATCCCAATGATGCGCCTTGTCTGGATCCGTCCGATAAAGCTCGATGTGATCAACGATCCATCGGGGTAAATGTGCTGGCAATTCGGTCATCTTCGCCGTCCGGCAATGAATAGAACATGAAGAGTACCCAGAACTACAAGGTCTGCCCAGCAAATCGCCCGAACCGCGTGCCCTTTCATATTGTGGATTTGGCGGCTGACGCCGGTAAAGAACACGGCGCTGTTCTTTCGATATCACCTAACCTTGATTAGACAATAATCTCGCAACAGAACATGGTGCGCAGGGGTGTTCAGAGCTTCGAAACGATTGAGCGCGGATAGAGCAGGGATAACAGCGGAAATCAAACTGTAACGCCATCACTAATGAAGTTGGCAGATTCAATCAATCGTAGGAGCGATCTCCTGATCGCGATTTTTGATGAAACCAACAATCGCGGTCAGAGACCGCTCCTACAAAGAGACCACCGCTGTAGCGGAGAGCGCTGCCCGACATTGCGATCGGAGGTGTGCCTGAAATACTGCCGATTATTGTCGAAT
>CAMDVY010000192.1 GCA_945878745.1 Klebsiella pneumoniae
AACGTCAGCTCCGGTTGTCCCACCGTCACCAGATGACTTCGCATCTGGTTCTTCAGCCGCGTTCGCTCTTTCACCAATCGATCTCGTTCCCGGTGCAGTCGCCGCACGTCCTCTGCTTCTTCACTCGGTACATGCACCACCCGAAACGCCTGCCGATAGCCCGTGTGATAACGCATCAGCAAATCCAGCAACTTCTCAACATCCACCCGATCCGTCTTCACCCCTCGACCGTGACGGGCCTTCTCAATGCTCGATGAATCAATCTCCAGGGCTTTCACCCCTTCCGATGTCAGCCATCGGTACAGCCAGTGGCCATCTCGACCGGCTTCAAAACAGGCCACCACCTGTGCGCCAGGATCCACACCCAGCTTCGCCTTCGACACCGATATCTCCTTCAGCACTTCCCCGATCTGCCCAGCACCAACATCCCTGATCCGTATCTTTCCTGCGCCAGTCGAAAACCCAAGCTTCCACGTCCGACTCGACAGCTCCATCGCCATGTACAACTGTTTCGCAACTTCGTAACCTTCAACTCCGGCTGCTTGTTTCATCTCGCTCCTCCAAGTCTGTTTTTGGTAAAACGATTTTAGAGAAGTGTCGGGAACAAGCAGCCTTCATAGGATCCACGATTGATTGAATCTGCCAACTTCATTAGTGATGGCGTTACAGTTTGATTTCCGCTGTTATCCCTGCTCTATCCGCGCTCAATCATTTCGAAGCTCTGAACACCCCTGCGCACCATGTTTTGTTGCGAGATTATTGTCCAATCAAGGCTAGCGGTGGGGTCGCGGTCAGGAGACCGCTCCTGCAATGGGAAACGGCCGTCGCCAGACATCGTATTCCCTACTGTAGGCGGTCTCCTGACCGCGACAACCCGGTGATCCGTTCATCCGTAGCACCTGCACAGCGCACAGATGTGCGCGCAGGCGCAGGGCATGTCTTTCTAAAAAACCAACTCCCGGCCACATCACCAGATTGACACCCTCCAGATGCCTACCTACTATCTCGCGCCTTCCTTCTGTGGGGCCATAGCTCAGCTGGGAGAGCGCTACAATGGCATTGTAGAGGTCGGGAGTTCGATCCTCCCTGGCTCCACCAATTCACTGTTCCAGGTCAGTCAACTCCGTTCCCAGGCCAATCACTTCTCCGTTGGCCGCCGGGCAATGGGGTACACGCGCGAGCTTGTTCCTCAGAAAAGAGAGGTTTTTCATGGCAGACAACCGCGATATCGAAAAGAACTATCCGAAGTCTGATTTTGTGGCCAAGTTGCGCCGGCTCGCCGATGCCATCGAAAACGATGAACGGTTCGAGATTCAGGTTGGGGGTGAACGCCTCTATGTGCCCGTAGGGGCGATCTACAACATCGAACACGAGCGGTCCGATGGCGAAGAGGAAATCGAATTCCAGATCAAGTGGAGTCGACGTTGAAATCGTCTGTGTAATCGTGGTTGATCACACACGTAATTCACACTAGGGATCACCGCGGCCTGACGTCATCGCTCCATGCGAAGAGCCAGACAATTTACGCCATATGCCCAGCATCAGCAGGAGCCTCCGATGTCCGCTTCCCTCACGGCTCACCAACGTTCGCATCTGGGATGGTGTGAGCGATGATTACCTCGTTGACACCGACGCCATCCGTATCGAAGCGGGCCGAATCGTCGCGATGGGTAGCGGCAAGGTGCTTTGCGATGGGGCGGAAATCTACGACTGCGGTGGTCGAACGATCCTCCCAGGGCTGATCGATGCCCATATCCACCTGTGTCTCGATCCTGAAATTCGAGCCGCGCTGGATCAGGGAAAGGATACGCAGGCTGAACTCAGGCAGCGAATGATCGAACGCTGCGCCGCCATGGTGCGAGCTGGCATCACCACAGCGCGAGACCTCGGCGGTGGCACCTGGGACGAATTGCATATCCGTGATCGCATCCTCGCTGGAGAAATTCCTGGACCAAGATTGGTTTGCTCCGGCCAGCCCATCACCTCCATACAAGGGCACTGTCACTTCTGGGGTGGAGAGGCAGCCGACGTTGAAGCAGCGCTCTCTGTGCTGGAGTTACAGGTGGAGAAGGGCGCAGACCTCATCAAGGTGATGGCGACCGGTGGCAATCTGACCCCTGGCTCAAAGCCCGAACTGGCTCAGTTTGATGAACCCACCCTGGTGACACTGGTCGCGCGTGCGAAATCACATGGCCGCCACGTTGCCGCCCACTGCCACGGCACCACAGGCATCCGCAACGCCACTGCAGCCGGCGTCACCACCATCGAGCACTGCTCGTGGGTTGGCGCATCAGGTTGGGGCCAGGACTACGATGAAGAGACTGCGCGACAAATCGGTGAGCGCGGAATCTGGGTATCACCCACGGTGAGCGCGAACTGGAAGCGACACCTCGGTCGTGGTGACTTCGAGATCCGCGTCAGAGAGAACTTCCGCCGCATGCGCGAAGCCGGGGTGAAATTCATTGCCTCGACCGACGCGGGCATCCCCAACGTCTTGCATCATCAATTGCCCCTGGCGTTGCCCATGTTTGCCCACTTTGCAGAACTCACACCGGTGCAGGTTCTGCGTGCGGCGACGTCGGACTGCGCGACCGCCATCGGGTTGGGTTGCGAAACTGGCCGCATCGAAGTCGGTATGAGTGCCGATCTCATGCTGGTGGCAGGTGATGTGCTGGTTGATCTCGACATGCTGGCGGCACCCGCGCAGGTGTGGGCCCGGGGAGTTCCGATGCTCGAGAAGGTCTGATCAATCCAGCCTTCCGCAGACCAGTTTGCGCGTCAACGCGTTCGTAACGCTGCGGCTTCCGCCATCACGCGCAGGAAGTTGCCACTCCAGATCTTGCCAACATCAGCTTCGCTGTAGCCGCGCTTCAACAATGCCTCGGTAACGTTGAACGCTTCGCTGGCATCATTGAAGCCGGCCAGTCCACCACCATGGTTGAAGTCCGAACCAATGCCCACATGGTCAATGCCGATCCGCTTGACGATGTAGTCAAGGTGAACCAGCATGTCATCGATGCTGCCTGGTCCAAGCAATTCGCTGACCCTGCCGAGAAAACGCTGTTTCACCGTTGTGTCATGAAGTTCCCAATACAGCTCGAATGGGTAGAGGAAATCTTCGGGTAGACCAGCGTCCCGCCGTGCAGCCCGGATGGACGCTACCAGCGCCTGGTCCGATGAGTCGAACAGATATCCCCGAAATGGTGTCAGGTGAATGACTCCGCCCTTGGCGCCGATGCTGTCAATTTCGTCGTCGGAGAGATTGCGCGTCGCATGGGTGATTGATCGAACGTTGGAATGACTGGCGATCACCGGTGCTGTTGATATCTCAAGGACCTGCAGGGTCGCGTCTTGTGAGAGCTGAGTGACATCAACCATCGCGCCCAGTGCGTTGATCCTCTCGATGGCGGCTTTGCCCAGTGCGGACAAACCGCCGTGTTCGGCGTCAGGCTCATGAGTTCCTGTCTCGGCGATGAACAGTGGCCTCGACGAGTCTGCGAAATCATTGTGCCCCATATGCGTGAGTGCAAACACACGCACACCGGCATCGTAGAAGTGGTCGATCGCGGTGACATCGCGACCGAGAATCAGCGCATTCTGAAATCCGAGGATGAGAGCCACCTTGTCTTTTTTGTGTGCTGTAATCACCTCTTGTGCAGAGCGCGCCAGAACAGCCTCGTTGGCCGGGTTGTCGGTCAACGTTCGCACCGCAGCGAGCTTTCGTTCCGCTTCGATACGGGCCGCACGATATCCTGCTTCGTTGCGAGGACCTGGTGAAACCGCGACCGCCATCACTACTGCGTCCATGCCACCGGCCCGCATCTTTGCAGGCTCAACTCGCGACCGACCATCGGCACCTGCATAGGGCGAGATATCACCCTCCGGGATGATGTCTGCATGTGCATCAAGTACCAGAGTGCGACTGTGGATCGCGCGCGCCAGGGAAACGTCTTCGTCTGTCGACGATCCCTCCGGGGACGCCACTCTCCCGGTGCACCCGGCAACACTCAGTACCAGCAATAGCAGAATCACTGCCCGTATTCGGACGACCATACCTTTCTCCATGAGTTCATGACGTGCAGCAGGCCCTTTGTCCGACCCCGGGTTACTGCTTTGCAACGATGCCTTGTTCCAGCAGCGACTCGATCTCTGCCGTCGTTCTTCCTGTCAGGGCCAGCAGTTCAAGTGTGTGTTCTCCCGCCAGCGGCGGATTCAGTACCGCCGGTGCCAGACGATCGAAATGACAGAGTGCCCCGGGTCGCTGGAACGCCCCCCACTCCGTGTGGTGACTGGTGGCACGAAACTGTTTCTGGGCCGGCAACTGCCAGAAGTGTTTTGGCATGTCCTCATCCGCACGTACGCAGGCGAGATGTTTGGTACTGAACAGCGTAACCCAATGGTTGGCTGGGGCTTGCAGGAACAAGGACTGGAGCTGATCGGCATCATTGAAGTCGGTTACAGCGAATCCAGCGCCTTGCAGCAATTCGCGCGCGCGCTCGCGTTCTGTGGTCGAGCCGAGTCCAAGGAACACCCAGCCTCCGTCTGCACAGGGATACAGACGGTACGACGGCGCAAGCCCGTGTTGGCCGGTATCCGGTAGCGCCCGCGGAGATTTGCCAGGGTACAGCAGAAAATCGTCCGCATTGGCCCAGGCATTTGCTCCAAACATGTCCACGAACACAGTTTGACCACGGCCGGTGCGTGATCGTGCCACTACCCCGAGCAGTGCAGCCGACGCCACGACCAGCGCAGTGTTCGGGTCCGGATTGACCTCGTTAGCGCGCATGAGGCGGCGCGACCAGGCACGCAGTGCATCCAGATCGAGTAGCTGCGAGGGCAGCTCACCACCCATTTGCAGATGCACGCCACCCATGCCTGCCCCGGGAATCGGATGTGTGCTGGGGCGATGGGCACCCGGACCTTCTGGTCCGTAACCGTTGCTTTGCAGATAGATGAGTCGGGGGTTCAAGGCTTCGAGTGAAACGGCGTCGATGCCCAGCTTTTCCGGTACTCCTGGACGAAAGTTGTGTATCAACACATCCGCTTCGCGGAGGAGATCACAGACCACAGCTTGCCCGGCCGGGCTCTTGAGATTTACGCGGATGCTGCGTTTTCCCAGATTGACCCGGCAGGCGCCTACGCCGCCAGCAAGCCCTCGATAGGGATCACCTTCAATCGGCTCCACCTTGACGACATCCGCACCAAGCTCAGCGAGTAACGAGGCACCAAACGGGGCTGCGATGATGGTTGCGATTTCAACAACACGCAGGCCCGCAAGCGGCAGTTGGCTATTTGGTTCATACAGCACAACAGGCCTTGGTGAGGCCACCCACGCACGCACGAGGTCTTCGCCGTTTTCGACCCCATGGCGCGGTCTTGCTGGTGTTTGCGACAAACGAGCCAACGGTCCCAGTTGCAGACCACCGCCCAGTGCGATCACGTGGCCGTTGGCAAGCATGTCAGTGTCTTCAAGCGCCGCTTGTGTTGATTGCACCAGACCGGCCACGACACTGCCGTTGTCGATGAAGACGTCCATCCACTGCGCGGCGGTTTTTTCCTGCATGCGCTGGAACATGAGATCACGAAAGTGCTCACGTTTTGCTTCAGGCAGGTTCATCTGTGTGGTGTCGTAGTCCGGGTCGGCCAGAATGTCGACGAGCTCGGTCGCGACCAGGAAATTGTCGAAGAGGTGGGGCAGCAGATTACCGAGTTGCACCCATCGTCCATCAGCTGCCTGGGTTGGCAGGTAGTGCAGAGAGGGCAACGGGGCTTGCGCAGCAGATCCGGCGACCCCATCGACGACCGCACCCAGACGGCTACGAAACTGCTCGCCCAGCATGGCGCCCTGCTCGTAAGCGAGAAATCCTTGCAACAGGCTGGTTTCCACCAGTGAACCTTGATGGTGTCGCTGGCGCGCGATCAACGCCGCCAGTACGCCGCTGACGACAGACTGGGTGCACGCGTGAATGCCAACCTGCAGTGCAGAAAACGCAGGGCCGTCGCGATCCGGACAGCCGGTAAAACACATCATGCGACCGGTGGCGGCGGCCACCACATGTTCATATCCCGGGAGGTCTGAACGCGGATCATCGGCACCAAAGGAAGTCACCGAGCAGATGACAAGGTGCGGGTGCAAACGACGCAGTGCATGCACATCGAGGGCAGCCGCCTTGCGGGT
>CAMDVY010000193.1 GCA_945878745.1 Klebsiella pneumoniae
CATCCCTGCGCGCTCCGCGGTCAATCGTTCCCAAGCTCTGAACACCCATTCGCACCATGTTGTGTTGCGAAATTATTGTCTGATTGAGGCTAACGTCCGCCGCGAACCAGCTGTCCGGGGAGCGCGCCCGTGTGCTCACCATTCGCGAAGATTGGCTGACCACGCTTGATGATGTGTTGATAACCTTCAACCCTCTGTACCAAGCGTCGCCCACCTGCCGGCAAGTCATGGATCGCCTCTGGTCGCGCCAATTGAAGGCGTTCGAAGTCGATGACATTGATGTCTGCCAGCTTGCCCGGGGCCAGCAAACCACGATCATCCATGCCATAGGCAAGCGCGGTATCCCTGGACAGTTTACGAACGAGGAATTCGAGGGGCATACGCTCACCCTTGGTTCGATCTCGGCCCCAGTGGGTCATGATGAAGGTCGCCATCCCTGCATCAGCAATGACACCACAGTGCGCGCCACCATCTGACAAACCGAACAACACGTTCGGGTGCTCCATGGAGGTACGGAAATTGTCGAAGTTGTAGGTGTGGTATCCACCCAATGGTTGATAAAACAGCTCGCGACCATCGTGCTCGAGCAACAGGTCGTACATCACTTCGAAACCCGTTCGGCCCTGGGTGGCAGCAATGCCGGCTACGCTGTCTTCACGATTGGGCTCGTAGTTGGGTTTGTCGCCCAGCGGGAATACCTGCCACAACAACTTGTCGAGAGGCACACCCAGCATCGTCATGGCGATGCCGCTTGTTTCGCCGAGGATTTTTGCTCGCATTTCCGGTTGTCGCATGCGCGCGACCTTGGCCTCCAGAGGCAGGTCGGCAAGCTCTGCCTGATAACTTGGATGGCGGACAAAAACGTGAAAACTCGATTGCAAGCCGTGCAGCACGCCAGTGGGTCTGCCTGCCATCTGCGGGCGAACCTCGAAACCCTCTCGACGTGCATCCTCGGCGATGTGATACATCTTGTTGCCTTCGTAGGCCGCTGCCGAAGTCGCGACGAGCGTGACCGGGCGGCCGGTCTGCTTGATGAATGATTTCACCCAACTCCACTCATCATCACCACCCAGGTGATCTGACACGAGCTCAAAGACACCATGCTTCAGCCCTTTCATCGCCAGGCCGAGTGCGAGCATCTCGTCACCACCGGCAAACGTTCCGGGTACATGCACCCCTTTTTTGTCAGTGTGCAGCCAGGTGCGTGAGCTGGAAAATCCCAAGGCACCTGCGACCATGCCGCTGCGCACTTCATCCTGCATGGCCTGGAGTTCGGCAGCGGTTGGTGTGGCATCACGGTCATTGCAACGCTCGCCCATGACATACGCACGCACGGATCCATGGGGTACCTGTGCACCGACATCAATGGTCCGTGGTTTGCGCTCCAGCGCATCCAGATATTGAGCGAACGACTCCCACTGCCAGTCGATCCCTTCGGCTAGCGCAGCACCTGGAATGTCTTCGACGCCTTCCATGAGTTCGATCAGGAACTGATGAGCATCGGGGCGAACCGGCGCGAACCCGACGCCGCAGTTGCCCATCACTGCGGTGGTGACCCCATGCCAGCTCGACGGTGCCAACAGCGGATCCCAGGTGGCCTGGCCGTCGTAGTGTGTGTGGACGTCAACCCAGCCTGGCGTGACCAGCGCACCGTTCGCGTTGATGGTGGCTTTTGCTGCACCGGAGATCTTTCCCACTTCCACGATTTGAGCGCCCCGAATCGCGATGTCGGCTGTGCGCGGAGCATCTCCGGATCCATCAATGACCGTGCCACCCTTGATGATGAGATCGTGCATGACGAAAAACCTCTTTGCTGTTTGATGCGTGATGAACCGAAGGCTAATCGCCTACGCATGCTTTGTCGATTCGCGTAAAGGCAGACAGGGAAACCGCTGTCTCTCGAAATGCCTGCCCGACCGACAATAGCCGCATGAATGACCTTACCTCCCTACTCGCATTGTCCTGGATTGCATTGAGCTCCGTGTTTCGATGCGAGTTGCCCGGCGAGCCCGTGCTGTTCTCCGATCGGCCCTGCCAGAACGCCGTTGTGGTGGATCTGAAAGAGGTTCCCAAGATGCAAAGCGTCGCGCTTAACGATTCAGACATCAGGAGCCTCCTGAATCATGAAGAGGACTCGCCTTCCAGCCGATCTCATCCGCGGTTGCGTCAGGCGAAGCCAGCCATGTCTCGAACACAGGCGTGCGCCAATGCCAAGGCTGACCTGCGGACCATTCAAATGCGCCGGCGCAAAGGATATTCGCTTGCGGAAGGTGTGCAGCTGGCCAGCCAGGCACAGAAACACAAGGACGCGATTCGCACAAATTGTTAGCTCGGGCAGGGCTCTGACTCATCATGTCGTAGACAACCTCGGTTAGCCGTTGCTCGCAGAAACATGAACACCTCGTTACCCTTGTCGACCCCATCGCCCGGCTGTTGACTCGTGAAAATAGGACTCTTCGCCACCTTCATGTCGCCGATTGCGACCCCCCAGGTCATAGCCCATCTGGCCACTCAAATTGAAGCCGCAGGGGTGGAGTCGCTGTGGATGGGCGAACACGTTGTCCTGTTTGACGAGATGGAGTTCCCCTACCCCGCGTCGCGGGATGGAAAGATTCCAGTCCCACAGGGTGGTGGCATGCTCGATACCGTCGCGACCTTTGGTTTTCTCGCGCATGCCACAAAGTCGCTGCGACTTGGCACCGGTATCGCTCTGATTTCTCAGCGCAATCCGATCTACACCGCCAAGGAGTTCGCGACCCTCGACTGGCTGACCGGTGGTCGCATGGACTTCGGAGTAGGCGTTGGCTGGTGCAAGGAAGAGGTACTCGCCAGTGGGTACACCTGGGAGGATCGAGGTGAACGAAGCGATGAGTTCCTGGATCTGGTGGGCAGACTATGGCGCGACGAAGTGACTTCATTCGAGGGTCAGCACTTTTCACTGGCTCCCTGTCGCCTGACACCGAAGCCAGTACAGTCGACCTTGCCAATCATCGTCGGCGGACACAGTGCGGCGGCTTACCGACGCGCCGCCAGGTTCGGGCAGGGCTGGTATGGGTTTGCACTGACCCCAGCCCTGGTCGAAAAATCTTTGCGCGGCCTGGACACCGCACTGGCACAGGTGGGGCGAGATCGGTCTTCTCTGGAAATCGTCATCACACCGCAGACGTTTCGCAATGATGACATCGCAGCCTATCGGGACCTGGGTGTCGACCGCCTGGTACTACACCTGGGGTCGCAAAAACCGGATGCCGTGGAGAGGCGGCTCGATGAGATTGCAGGCTTCATCGCCACCTCGTAGCCCATTCAAAATGTCAGCGGGTCTGCACCTCTTTCCCCGCTTTGGTAATCGTCGTTACCCTGAGCAGATCAACAACGATTCCTGCGCCGCCCATGTTCGGATCAAAGTGCCGTTCGATGGGATGCATCTCGTCGTAAATTCGCTGACGCTCCTGCATATCGGTAACCATACGCGCCCGCCCCTCCAACGTGCAGTAAACACGATCGGCGATATCGCCATAGATGAACGCAAGGTCAGGCCTTGTCGGCAACGTGCGTAACAAGGCGCTATCAGGATTACGTGCCCAGATGGCGAGCGAATCCGGGGTATGAAAGTGCGTGCTTCCATAGAAGGAGATGTGGGGTCTGCCATGTTCGTCCACGTACGCAGCCGTTAGCGTCTTCAAATTGTTGAGTGCGCCGTTGATGCGATCACGTATGTCGTCGCTGATGCTGATCACGAATTACTCCCGAGGCCAAATTCTTGACAGACAGCGTAACCCGCGCGCTTCACAGCGAACAATGGTCCCTGCCGTCCGGACTACAGCCCGACCATCGTGAGCAGTCGTTGCAGCGGGAATGAGCCTGCGGCAACACCTTCCTCCAGCGCTTCATGCATCGCCCGCACCAGACCTGAGTTGACCGGTGTCGCCAAGCCGGCCTGTGCGCCTAATCGTTCGATCTCTCCATTGAGAAAATCCGATTCCGAATTGCCGGTCCCTCGTGCCAGGCTTTGCCATGTGGAGCCACCACTTCTGGGGATTCCCGGTATTTCGCCCATCCGGTAGGTATCTTCTTGCCGCGTGCGTATTTCCTCCACGGTTGCACACTCGATCCCGTGCGCTGCGTAACATGCGACGGCCTCGCGACGGGCAGCCCGAGCGATATTGGCAATTTCCTCATTCTCACCCAGCAAGGCTTGCGCGGTATTCACCAGGTTGGTCAGCAATTTGGCATATTTCCAGCGCATGACGTTGGTGTCGGGTCTGGCGCTGAATCCGCCGTCTTCCAGGGCGACGCACAACGACACAACAAGCTCATCAACGCCGGTCGGAAACAACCCGCAGTCGAGCACACCGCCGCGACCAACAGCATGTGTAATGACCTCGCCGGGCCGCAGATGCATGGCCGGCAAATTTACTACCATACCCACGACACCAGAGAACATGCTCGCGGCCATGCGCTCGTTGGCAACACCATTTTGTGCACATACCACACGCGCCTGCGGATTGACCTTGACCAAGGCACGCAGTGCGTCATGCGTGTGTTGCCCCTTCATGGTCAGCAAGACCACATCATCGTGCTGCCAATCGATTTCCGAGGGCGCCTCGACCACGGGAATATCAACCTTTCTCACGCCAGCTGGACTGACGATGCTCAGACCCGAACGCTGCATTGCCTCCCGATGGGCGCCTCGCGCGATGAGTACGACGTCGTGATTCGCTTCCTGCAGACCGGCACCGATACAACCACCAACGCCACCTGCACCAAAAACAATGAACCGCATGGGCTTCCCTGAATCATGGAAAGCAGCGATAGTAAAACAAAGAGATAGACGGACGTTGTAGTGCTGACACGCCAAGGTGGATATTTAAGCCCTCGAAGTGATTGTGCTTCACCGGCCAGCCTGCACCTTGAGAACGAGGGATATGCCGTGTTGCGGTCAGTTCTCAGCACAGAAGACCTGACCGCCCTGCACGCCGAACTCTGTACCGTTTACGCAACCATACCCGCGGATCTGCGCAACTCCGGACTCTCGGCAGAAGAACGGGAAGATTTTCGCTATGAGATGTTCAATCGCTCCGCCCTGGCACAACGCACGATCGGTCATCCACGAATCCTGGAGGTGATCGAACCGTTGCTTGGCGAGGATTGTCACATCATCGCCAACACATGCTGGCGCAATCCGCCCCGCTCAAAGAATCAACATGGAGGCGGGTTCTGGCACATCGACGCAGGTCCTCACATTCCTCGTCAGCCAGGAATTCCGTGGGACGATCGGATTCCATACCCTGTGTTTGCCATTGGTGCCCACATCTACCTGCAGGATTGTGGACTCGAGTCAGGACCGACGGGTGTCATTCCACGCAGCCACAAATCTGGCCAGTTCCCACCGGTAAACCGACTTAAGGACGTCGATCTTGACTATGACGGCCGACAAGTCGAACCCATGCTCGCCAAAGCGGGTGATGTCGCCTTGTTTGTTTCCGACGTTTGGCATCGTCGCTTGCCTGCAGGCCCAGGCGATCAGGGACGGTTTTTTCTCCAGGCCCATTATGGGCGACGCGATTTGGCGCAGCGGGTTCGCACCACCGTCGATGTGAATCATGTCGAGCAGTCTGCAAAGGGCAGGATCAATAGTCCTCGCGAAGCCACGCTTCTTGGCCTGCATAAACCGTTCTTCTACGATGGTTGACGCGAAGCTGCGCGCCAGATCGCAGAGGACACAGACGTGACCCTCTAGAATTTCACAGTTGATACGGATGTTGGCGAACCCACGTGAGCCTTGAATACCACATAGATGCGGATGAAAGCCTGATTACCGTCAAGGTGAAGGATGGTTTGCGCCCGGGAGATATGGAGCTGATGGCCGCTCAGCTCTTTGACGATCCCCTGTTTGTACCAGATATGGCGCAGCTTCTGGATTTTCGGCAGGCGAACATCGAGTTGCCCGATGCCCATGCCGGATTGCTGACCCGCTACTTGCTGAAAAAATACAATCCGGCGATCGACGGCAACATCGCCGTGGTGGTTGACCCCGATTTGACACCCACTGACACCGCTTTGATGTTCCGCATTACATGCACCCTGGAGCGTGCGGAGTTGTTCGAAGACTTTGACATGGCCGTTAAATGGCTGGCTCGCAAG
>CAMDVY010000194.1 GCA_945878745.1 Klebsiella pneumoniae
CCAGCACGCTCGGCCGCGACTACTTTGCCGGTTTCAGTGAGGTCGCTCGCAGCACGCTCCTGTCCCATACGTGGCCCGGCAACATCCGCGAACTGAAGAACGTCGTTGAGCGCGCGGTGTACAAAACCGACCCGGATCAGCCCGTGGACCGGATCGTCCTTGATCCTTTTTTGTCTCCTTTTCGTCCCGTCAGCAGATCCGCCACCCGTACCACAAACGTTCCGCCACCGCAGAGCACCCCGGCGGATCATGGTTCAGCCAGCGCGCAACCTTCAGTGCAGGCAGCACCCATCGAACGGGCATCACCACCGATGGCGCAGCCACAGCGTTTTCCCGTCGATCTCAAGCAAATGGTTCAGGATCTGGAAATTGACACCATCAAGGCAGCCCTGGAAAAAGCTCGACACAATCAGCGCAAGGCGGCCGAACTCCTGTCCCTGACCTACCACCAACTCCGCGGGTATCTCAAAAAATATCAACTCACCAGCGAGGGTGACGACGATTGACAGAAATTGGCGCACCGAAGTCGCAATTGTCGCTTGGCCAGCCAATCAACAAACCTTTAGACTTCGCGCCCTTACGGAGAGGTGGCCGAGTGGCCGAAGGCGCGCCCCTGCTAAGGGCGTATACGGAAACGTATCGAGGGTTCGAATCCCTCCCTCTCCGCCAAATGAAGAAGGCCCGTCAGGGCCTTTTTCATTTGGTGGACATGCAGGCGGGTTCGAACCCGAGCAGAGGGTTCGACAAAACGGCAGGATTGCCGTTTTGGACGCGGCAGCGCCCTCGCGCATGCGAGGGTGAGCGCCAGGGATGGCGCGAATCAATCCCTCCCTCTCCGCCCCCGCCAAATGCAGGAGCGGTCTCCTGACCGCGATCCCTTCCGATCAGGAAGATCGCGATCAGGAGACCGCCCCTACGCAAGTTGGTTCGTCCGAGGCTGGCACAGACCAGACCTACCCTTCCAATGCCTCCCACCGGGCGTACGCCTTGGCCAACTCCGCGCCGACATCTTCCAGTTCCTTCATGACCTGCGCGACCTGCTCCTTCGAACCTTTGTAGAAGTCCGCACTGGATACATTCTCCTGCAAGGTCCTTTGCCCGGTCTCCAGGGTATCGATCAATCCGGGCAGTGCCTCGAGCTCACGCTGCTCTTTGTAGGAGAGCTTCCTGGCCGAAACCGTTTTCACCGCTCGATCCGCAGCCTTCTGCTCGACCCCCGACTTCGATTGGTTTCCAGCCGCACCTTTTGCCAACCGGTGGCGATTCCAGTCTGAATATCCGCCAGGAAACTCCTTGACCTGGCCGTCATCCGCAATCGTGAGAAGACTTGTTACGGTGCGATCGATGAAATGCCGATCGTGGCTCACCAGTAACAACGTTCCTTCATAATCTGCAATCAGCTCTTCGAGCAGCTCCAGTGTTTCCACATCAAGGTCGTTGGTTGGCTCGTCCAGGACCAGAAGATTGGCCGGCTTGGCGAACAGCTTGGCGAGCAACAGTCGATTCCGCTCTCCACCAGACAAAGACTTCACCGGAGAGTGAATTCTCGACGAGGGAAAGAGAAAATCGGCCAGATAGCCGGCGACATGTCGTTTTTTACCATTCTGTTCCACATGATCGGACCCGTCTGCAACATTGTCACGCACGGACTGTTCGGCATTGAGCTGAAGTCTTTCCTGATCAAAGTATGCGAGCTGCAGTCGACTACCCTGCCGAACGTCGCCGGTGGTGGGAGACAATTCCCCCAGCAGCAATCTCAACAGGGTTGTCTTGCCACTGCCGTTGCGCCCGAGGATGCCGACCCTATCGCCCCTCACGATCGTCGTCGAGAATGGCTTCAGCAACTGATGATCTGAGTAGGCAAAAGTGACATCTTCCGCTTCCAGCACAAGTTTTCCGGACTGTTCACCCGTTGTGGTCCGCATACGAACCTGCCCCTGCCGCTCGAGCCTGGAAGCATGCTCTCGTCGGAGCGCTTCCAGTCGACGCACACGTCCTTCGTTGCGGGTGCGTCGTGCCTTGATACCCTGGCGGATCCAGACTTCTTCGCCGGCCAGCGTCTGGTCAAATTTGCGTGACGCATCGGCTTCGGCTTCAAGCTCGAGTGCCTTGCGATCGAGGTAGGCCTGATAATTACCCGGATACGAACGCACCACACCTCGATCCAGCTCGATGATTCGGGTCGCAAGACGGTCCACAAACGCTCGATCGTGCGTGATGAAAAGGACGGTGCCACGGTAGTCGGCGACGACTTCTTCCAGCGCCTGGATCGATTCGATATCAAGGTGGTTGGTGGGTTCATCCAGCAGCAGCAGATCGGGCTCCGCAACCAGCGCTCGACCCAGCATCGCGCGACGGCGCAAGCCACCACTGCATTCGCCCAATCGCGACTCAGATGGAAGACTCAGGCGATCCAGCACTGCTTCAACCCGCTGGCTGGCCGTCCATGCATCAGCAACTTCCACTTCGTGCTGGAGTCGCGAATATTCCTGCAGCACCTGTGCGTCATCACTCTGTGCAAGCCGCAGGCTCACAGCGTGCATTCTGGAAAGGAGGTCTTGGAGTTCCCCAAGTCCTGATGCGACGACGTCGAACAGGGTCGCATCGAGCGCCGATGGCACAGCCTGTTCGAGGCGAGCCAGGCGAAGTCCGTCACGCCACCAGAGGCGACCACTGTCCAGCAACTGCGCGCGCGCGATGACATTGAGAAGCGTTGATTTGCCGGCGCCGTTACGTCCCAGAAGGCAGATGCGTTCACGCGGCTGGATCACCAGATCCGCATGGTCCAGCAATGGAATATGGCCGTACGCAAGACATGCGTCCTGCATCTGAAGGATAGTCATGAAAACTGATGGGTCATTGGCGGCCGCGCACTATACCAGCCGAAAGAGTTCGTATTGCACACGCCGCCGCCCTTGCAGGTCATCGATTGAGCTCTGGTAATTTAGAGCTTGCCGCATCTGCAATTGACATCGCTAACGAGGTCTCCTATAAGTACTTCGGGGCGGATTTGTAACAGTTGGTTAACAATTCGCCATATCCCCTGGGGAGGGGATGATCAGCGGTGATTACGCTGTACACAGGCTGAGCCGATCGCTGTATTCAATGGCTGATTGATCAGAGGGGTATACACAATGATCAGAAAATATGTTGGTACGGTCATCACCGCGGTGATGCTGACGCCGACAACGGCAATGATTGGCTCCCAGGCTGTTGCAGCCTCAGGAGACCGACGCCAGATCGAGGAGGTCGTGGTCACTGCAGAACGTCGTGAATCGACGGTCAGTGATACCTCCATGTCCATTACCGCGTTTACCGGCGAGTTCCTCGAGGACTTTGGTATACGCAACCAGGAAGACCTGCAGAATCTGATTCCTGCAGCGGTTATCGAACCCTATGACATGGCGGTACGGGGTGTCGGCCGGAACTTCCGGTCACTCGGTGGTGATCCTGGCATCGCGACCTACCTGAACGGCGTGTACTCGGAAGACTTCGGTATCGCCTCCACCGAGGGTGGTTTGTTCGATATCGAGCGAATCGAAGTGTTGCGTGGCCCTCAAGGCACACTCTACGGTCGAAACGCGATCGGCGGTGCGATCAACTTCATCAGCAAATTGCCATCCGACGAGTTTGAAGGTGAAGCGCGCGTGGTCGTTGGTGACTACGACCTCCTCGAAACTTACGGCGTGGTGTCTGGCCCGCTGATCAAAGGACTACTTTCAGGTAGAGCAGTCGGTGTGAAGCGTGTTCGCGAAGGTTACTACGAAGACAAATCGGGTAACCCTGATCCAGGCAACTACGGCGACGAGAACTATGCGCTGTCGTTCCGCCTGACGCCGACAGAGAACATCGAGATGAACGTGCGCGCCAACGAACGCAGTTATGCCCGAAGAATGGCCGGCGCGGATGCCGCGGGTGTCATCAACCTCACCGAAAATGGTGGACGCACACGAAACACGACCGACTATGTCTTCGGTTATCGAGCAGTCAACCCAAACGTTGCCTGCCCGAATGCCGTTACCCGTACGGTGCCGGTGGCCACACCCGGTGTCATCGGCGGCACGGGCTGCGCAGTCGCGGGGAGCCCAGTACTCTCCTTCATACATCCCAGCAACGGCTCGAACGTGTTCGCACAACGCGTAACACCGGGTTTCGACAAAACCACGATCGGCACGATCAATTCACCGAACATGGCGTTCCGCGCCGACGCCAGCAGACAGAATCTGGTAGGCATTGGATCGTTGGACGGAGATGATCTGGTCACCGACACCAATGGACAACAGGATGAGTTCTTCGATCACCAGGCGGTATCCTTTGACGCCTCGTGGACCGTATCCGATCAGTTTTCCATGAAGTATATCTTCGGCTACACCGACTACTTCTATGATCGGACATCGGATGTGGATCTAACCAGCAACCCGATATTCGACAACACCTTCTATGTCAGCCAGGAGACGGAATACGTCTCCCATGAACTGCAGTTCTTTATCGATCCGAGTGAAAATCTGTCGATCACTGCAGGCCTGTTCGCTTACGACGCGAAGATCACCCAACGGGGCGATTATTTCGACGCCAACTGCCGCAACAACAAGAACTGCCCGTCACGCTACAATCGGTCATTCCCGAATGCTGCGCTTGGCCTTGGATTCCTCGACGCATTTCCGAAGATGGACCTCTTCTCGGCGCGTCTTGGAGCAAATCAGCGGTCCGGCGGCGGTGCTTTGCCGTTCTACTGTCTGGATGGCGGCGCGATTGGCGCGGGAGATCAGCTGGACGTTTATTGTTTCGGCAAGTGGACAGCTGACCAGGGTGATCGGGTTCAGCACGGCCCCGACACGATCGCTACCAACCTCGAATATCAGACCCGCAGCGAGCGTTACGCGTACGCAGCCTACGGACAAAGCACCTATACGTTCAACGAACAGTGGGCATTGACTGTCGGACTTCGTTGGGCACGGGACCAATTGACCGGTTTCGAAGATGTCTTTTTCTATCAGGAAGAATCCATCGTTCCGTTGGGGTTCGGAGCGGGTGGGAATGGATGTACGGCGGCAACCGGACCGACCTGTACATCGGTTCTCGGCTTGATCAATCAGGCATTGGGCCATGTCGGTCCTAATGGAGAAATTCTCGACCCGAACGGCGTGTTGGTCGCGGGAATCCCAACCAGCATTTCGATCACCCGAGATCTGTACAAGGCAACCGAAGGTGTGACCTGGCGCTTCAATATGGACTACACACCGACCGATGATGACCTCATCTATCTGTCGGCAACCAAGGGACTGCGTTCGGGTGGCATGAATCTGGTGTTCTTCTCGAGCAATTCAACCTATGACGGCGAAGAACTGATCGCCTACGAACTTGGATACAAGGGGACCAAGCTGGATGGCCGACTGCAGTTGAACGCATCCGTTTATCTCTACGACTACGAGAACGTTCACACGTTTTCGAACGGCGCCTCCTTTGCTGGCGGCTATACGACCAACGTGATCGCAGTTCCCAAGGGAGAAATGAAGGGTGTGGAACTGGACGCAACCTGGCTTGCCGGAGACAACTTTACTCTTGGCGCGAACTTCAGCCTGACCAAGAGCAAGTACAAGTCGGACGTTTTCGCGATCAACCCAATCGATGAAAACGCACCGGAATCCCTGTTTGACCCGTTTGCGACGCTGAGCAACCTGAAGGGCAATCAGATGATTCGCGTCCCGGAGATGAAAGCCGGAGCATATGCGCAGTACACTTGGCCGATGGGCGAGAACGGCAAGGTGGATTTTCTTGTGAATTACTCCTGGATCGATCGCGTCTACTTCACTGTCTACGAAGACAAGAATCACTCGGCACCTTCCTATGATCGTTTCGACGTCCGCAGTTCCTGGGTGAGCAGTGATGATGCGTGGACGGTTGCCGTGTTCGTGAATAACGTGTTCGACAAGATCGGCATTCGACAGATCGACCAGTATCAGGCAAATGAATCAACGAACTGGCGCCGTACCGGTGCGGTCAGCGATCCCCGCCTGTTTGGCCTCGAGGTGCGCTACAAGTTCGGCGCTTACCAGTAACTCGCTCCTGATCGAGCTAACCAACAGGCGGAGCGAGCTCCGCCTGTTTTCTTTCCGGGGTTCAATTTCCGGT
>CAMDVY010000195.1 GCA_945878745.1 Klebsiella pneumoniae
CACGCGTATCCACGCCAAGCAGGTTTCGGCGAGTGGTCTGTGGCTTGCGCGAGGTGATGCTCAGCTTCATGCCCAGCAGGTGATTGAGCAACGTCGACTTGCCTACGTTGGGACGTCCAACCAAAGCGACGTAACCGCACCGTGGTTCCAATGCTGGCTGGTCTTCAGACATTTTGTGTGGCACTCGACTGCATGAGCATCAACAGTCGCGCCGCCGCGTCCTGTTCTGCGGCGCGGCGCGAAGCGCCCTGCCCGGTGGTCGCAAGACCTTCCGTAGTTTCACAACGAACCTCATAAACACGTACATGTTCTGCGCCTTCCGTGCCAATCACCTCGTAACGTGGCAAACCGAGGCCACGAGCCTGCAGATTTTCCTGCAGCTTGGTCTTGGCATCTTTGAGCGTTCGTGGATCGAGCCCGGCGAGTTCACTCGCAAGCAGACGCATGACAACCCCACGCACGGCCTCTGCACCACCGTCGAGAAACACCGCACCAATGACTGCTTCCAGTCCATCGGCCAACACGGAACTGCGTCGTTGCACCCCGGTACCCGACACCGCAGCGCTGAATCGTAGTGCGTCGCCCAGATCAACACTGCTCGCCACTCTTGCCAGCGTGTCTCGTTTCACCAACTGGGAACGCATCAAGGTCAGCTGAGCCTCGGAAAGCCTGTCATATGTGGCATAGAGATAAGTGGTAACAACAAAGGAGAGAACACTATCACCGAGGAACTCGAGCCGTTCATTGTGCTGATTGCCGACACTGCGATGGGTAAGTGCATGCTCAAGTAACGTGAGATCCACGAACTGATACTGCAGCACCTGCTGCAGGCGCTCTTTGGCCCGTTCGCTCACAGACATGCAGACAGCTCCATCGACTCCATCGAACGCAGATTCATGACCATCCTGGTCGCGGTCCGTGAAACAGGCTCAGAAAGTTCGCGATTCGTCGAAATCCAGCAACACATAAACGTTAGCGAAGAGATGCTCCCGGACTTCATAGTCAATGGCCAACGAGACTGCGCCACGCTCCCGCGTGAACTTGATGATTTTTTCCGGATCTTCGTCATAGAGAGAATTGATCTTGAACCGTTTCAGGAGAAGTGCCATGACCTGCGCCCGGCTCGCTGTTTTGACCTCCTCTTCGGTGAGCGCGGCCAACAAGGTCTGCATGGTACGGAAATTCATGTAGTGCGGACCGATCTTCAGACCGAAGCTGATACCCATCGCGACGAGGACGAGCATCAGGATCATTCCCATCGTTCCCATGCCCCTGGCCCGCTTTAAGCGGTGATCCACCTGCCGCGAAGGGGCCATCGCAGTTACTTCAACCACTGATTTCGCTCGAATGTCGGCCATGATAGTCCAGGCTCCTTGTGCAACCAGATTGCTACCGCCTTGCCCACGATCTTCTGTTCTGACGCGGGCCCCCAGCGACGGCTATCATCGCTGAAGTCCCGATTGTCACCCATCATGAAATAGTGCTCTTCGGGAATCGTCCATTCTCGGGGTGGTTCAGAATTGCCCAATCGATGGGTCTCATGGACAATCCCGGCGATGTGTTCAGTGTATTCCCTGGCTGTATAGGTGCGGTTGCTGGCCGCATGAAATCGCGTGACCTCGCCCACAAAATCGTACTCCAGGCGCTCACCATTGATGTACAGCGACTTGTTGACGTAACGGATCTTGTCGCCGGGAAGCCCGATCACCCGTTTGATGAAATAACGCGGATCATGCGGCGGGACAAACACCATGATGTCGCCACGCTGGGGATCGCCGATTTCGACGATGCGAGTGCCCAATACGGGCAGCCGCAGTCCGTAGGCATACTTGTTGACGAGAATGAAGTCACCGATTTCCAGGGTCGGCACCATGGATTCCGAAGGAATCTGATACGGCTCGCCCAGAAAACTGCGCAGTAACAGGACAAACAGCAAAACCGGGAAGAAGGAACGGGCGTACTCAACCAGAATCGGTTCCTGATCAATGATCTCAGTGCCCTGCTCACCTTCAGCCGTCAGTCTGGCGAGCCGACGGGGTTTCAACGCAATCGCATCGAACAGCCAGATGGCCCCACATGCCAGCACCGCCCACGTCAGGACAAACGGAAGATCGATGTCCATGATCTAACGCTCCACCTTCAACGCCGCAAGGAAGGCATCCTGGGGTATCTCCACCCGACCCACCTGTTTCATCCGCTTCTTACCTTCCTTCTGCTTGTCCAGAAGTTTACGTTTGCGCGAGATGTCACCGCCATAACACTTGGCGGTCACGTTCTTGCGCAATGCCTTCACCGTGGTGCGGGCAATGATCTGACCACTAATGGCGGCCTGAATTGCGACATCGAACATCTGCCTTGGAATGAGTTCCTTCATCTTTTCAGTCAGCGCTCGTCCGCGGCTCTGTGCATCATCCCGATGAATGATCATCGCCAGCGCATCGACCCGTTCACCATTGATGAGGATATCAAGCCGCACCAGTTTCGCAGGTTCAAATCTGGTAAACGAATAATCGAGCGATGCAAACCCTCGGCTGACCGATTTCAAGCGGTCAAAGAAGTCCATGACCACTTCGCTCATGGGAATTTCATAGTGCATTGAAACTTGGCCAGAGCTGTACTGAAGATTCTTCTGAACGCCCCGCCGCTCGATGCACAACGTGATGACAGCACCAACGTGCTCCTGTGGAACCAGGATATTGGCCTGTGCAATCGGCTCCCTGATTTCCGCATATTGAGCGGGCAGCTTCGATGGATTGTCGACCAGCATCACCGACAGATCGGTCTTCACAACCTCGTAGACTACGGTCGGCGCGGTGGTAATGAGGTTGAGATCGTACTCACGTTCGAGTCGCTCCTGGATGATCTCCATGTGCAACATGCCAAGAAAGCCGATGCGAAAACCGAAACCCAGTGCCTCCGAACTCTCCGGTTCGTAGAACAGCGAGGCATCATTAAGACGCAGTTTTTCGAGCGCTTCCCGAAACGATTCGAAGTCGTCTGACAGAACCGGAAACAAGCCGGCATACACCTGCGGTTTAGCTTTCGCGAATCCAGGCAAGGCCGGCGTATCGAGCTTGCCATGGGGAATCAGCGTGTCCCCAACCGGGGCGCCGCGGATTTCCTTGATCCCCGCAACGATGTAGCCAACTTCGCCCGCAGACAATGATTTTGCAGCCCGTCGTTTTGGGTGAAAGCGACCAACTTCGTCAACATCATGGGATCGTCCGGTCGACTTGACGACGATGCGGTCTCCCTTGGACAAGGTGCCTTGCATGACACGAACCAACGAGACGATTCCCAGATAGTTGTCGAACCAGGAATCGATGATCAGCGCTTGCAGAGGGGCCGTGACATCACCCTCCGGCGGCGGTATTTCCTTGATCAATCGCTCCAGCAATTCACGAACACCTTCGCCAGTCTTGGCACTGACCTTGGAGATGTCCGTCACATCCAGACCGATGATATCGACGATTTCCTGTGTAACCTTTTCGGGTTCCGCCTGCGGCAGATCGATCTTGTTCAGCACAGGTAGAACTTCGAGCCCTTGCTCAACAGCGGTATAACAGTTCGCAACTGATTGGGCTTCGACACCTTGAGCGGCGTCTACCACCAGAAGCGCGCCTTCGCATGCCGCGAGACTGCGCGAGACCTCATAACTGAAATCCACATGCCCGGGCGTGTCGATGAAGTTCAGCTGGTAGGTTTTCCCGTCCTCGGACGGGAAATCCAGCGTGACGCTCTGGGCCTTGATGGTAATGCCGCGCTCCCGCTCGAGATCCATCGAGTCGAGCACCTGCTCGCTCATTTCCCGGGCAGTAAGTCCGCCACACATCTGAATGAACCGATCTGCAAGGGTGGACTTGCCGTGGTCGATATGGGCGATGATCGAAAAATTGCGTATGTGCTCGAGTGCGGGCACTGAAAATCCGTGAGTTGAGAATGGGGGTTGGGATCGGGCCATCTGGCGAAACTGGCTACGATTCCGGCGCGCGAGTGTATCGGAAGCCTTCGGGCAAGGCGATCCTCAAGACTGACTCCAACACAACACCAAAATCAGGAACCAGTCCGGGGAATCACAAAAGTTCGGAGTTGCGAGATGCCGGTCGTGGCACCCCGCAAACTCAAGAACGAGGCTGCCGCCGCTAGTCGGGCACCCGAAGTGCGAGGAACACCGAACTGCCCTTCCTGGACACCAGCACGGGTACCGATTTGCCTTTGGGCAAGGCAGCAACCGCAGCCTGAAAATCATCGATTGACGCAATGACAGAGTTGTTCAGCCGAAGAATGATATCGCCTGGCTGGATCCCCGCTGTTTCCGCGGCGCCACTCACCGTGGTGACCTGCACACCATGCTCGATACCCAGTTGTTCACGAGCAGCTTCATCCACACTCTCGACCGCAAGACCGATGGCGTTCGTCGCAGTGGCGCCGCTTGCAGCGGCTACCTCGCCGCTGTCGTTGGTCAACTCACCTACCTTCAGGGTGAGCACTTTGCGCTCTCCCGCACGGACGATATCGAGCTTCGCCATGGATCCCGCGGCGACCCGACCCACGTAGTGTGGCAGTTCCGCTGAACGCTCGATGGAATGCCCGTTGAAGGCTGTGATGATGTCACCTTCGAGCACTCCACCCTTGCCCGCCGGGCCATCTTCCAGCACTTTGGCTACCAGCGCACCGTGCGGTCGATCAAGGCCAAAGGACTCGGCCAGATCACGATTCACTTCCTGGATGACCACACCGAGCCAGCCTCGACTGACCTTTCCGTTGTCACGCAACTGCTGAACAACTTCCATGACGACATCGATTGGAATGGCAAAAGAAACACCCATGAACCCACCCGAGTTCGAGTAGATCTGTGAGTTGATACCAACCACTTCACCGGCCAGATTAAAAAGCGGCCCACCACTGTTGCCAGGATTGATGGCCACGTCCGTCTGGATGAACGGCACGTAATTTTCGTTATTTGCAGTCGGCAGACTGCGACCTTTGGCGCTGACAATGCCAGCCGTGACCGAATAATCGAACCCAAACGGCGAACCGATGGCGAGCACCCATTCACCTACTTTCAGCGTTTCAGACTTGCCGAGCCGAACGACCGGCAGATCCTTGCCATCAACCTTGAGCAGCGCCAGGTCAGAGCGCTGGTCACTACCAACGATGGTTGCGTCGAGTTCTCGGCGGTCACTCAATCGGACTTTGACAGAGTCTGCCTGTTCAACGACGTGATAGTTGGTCAGGACGTAGCCGTCCTTGGAAATGATGAACCCGGAACCGAGTGATCGCGCCTCACGGTCCGGACGTGGAAACTGATCCGGCGGGAAAAACCTGCGGAAAAACTCTTCCATCTCCCGCTCTCGACCGGCGCCGCTGTTTGCGACCTGCTTGCGCTCACTGGAAATGTTGACGACGGCCGGTGAGTTTTCTTCCACCATTTTCGTGAAGTCCGGTAGACCTTCCACCGCCATCGACGGTGCAGCACCGAACAACCCTATAAAAAAAACTGCGACCCACACTTTTCTGAACATTGTCTTTGGTTTTCCCGATTCACTCGTCATGTTTGAAAGGCTGCAAGGAAATTTCAGGCGCCGTATCCGGTTGCCAGACTTCGGCCAACAACCTTGCCAGCAGCATCCCGCCGACCAAGCCCGCCAGCGCCAGAACGGACGCCATGCTATCAGGGAATTGCGCGATGGTACTCACACCAACTGCCAACAGGAGGCCAACAACTGGCGGGCCGTAGACACGCAATGACGTTCTCGACAGCTCGCGACGACTCCAGGTGAGAACTACCGGCAAACCACCACTCGTGCCTTGCGACCCTGGTGGCACAACAAGCTCTCGAACACGACCGCGCTGACAGGATGCATTGCATGTCGCGCACTGTGCTTGATTCAACCTGAACAGCAGCTGACCACTATCGTCAACAATCAGTTCGCCGACCCGGGTCAGCAGCGCTTGAGTCATTTCGCAGCTGAAATGCTGCCAAGCAGACGACGAGCCGCGGGAGGCGGCAGCTCGCCAGCCACGGCGGCCAGGTGACGTGAAGACCCATTCGTTTCGTCACCAACCAGGCGCTCAACCACCCACTTGTTGCCAACCTGGGACTCAGCCGGATTTGAGACCGT
>CAMDVY010000196.1 GCA_945878745.1 Klebsiella pneumoniae
GCACGTTGTAGACATGCCCGCACTGGTTGCAGTGCACGATGATGAACCAGGGCTGTTTGGCGAGGGATCGCTCCTTGCTGTCTTTCGAAACGATGTGATCAACGCCTGCAACACCACACTTCGGGCAAACCGGCTCGCTCATTTCATTCGAACCACTGGTCCATGTCCATGGCGGGCTGATGGGCAGCATGGGTTGATACGACTTTGGCGGGCACCCCGGCCACGGTCGTGTGCGGCGGCACGTCTTCGAGAACCACACTGCCAGCACCGACCTTTGCGCAGGTACCCACTTCGATATTGCCGATGATCTTGGCACCCGCCGCCAGCAGGACACCGCGTCGGATCTTTGGATGACGGTCGCCGCTGGTCTTGCCCGTGCCGCCCAGGGTCACGGAATGCAGGATCGACACATCGTCTTCAATCACCGCAGTTTCTCCGACCACAATACCAGTGGCGTGATCAAGCATGATGCCTGAGCCAATTTGCGCGGCCGGGTGAATATCGACGCCGAGCGTTGCACTGATCTGGTTCTGGAAAAAACGTGCCAGCGTCTGGCGACCTTCATGCCAGAGCCAATGCGCAACCCGATAGGATTGCAGTGCATGAAAACCCTTGAAGAACAGGAAGGGGGTCGACAGGTCTTCACATGCCGGGTCACGGGCGTAGGTTGCCACCACGTCGATTTGCGCAGCCGCAAGAATTGATGGGTCCGCTTCCAGCGCCTGGCTGATGACGTCGCGAATCAGCATGGTCGGCAGCATCGGATTTTCCAGCTTGCTGGCCAATCGGAAGCTCAGGGCTGCCCCAAACGTTGGATGGTTCAGGATGGTGGCATGGAAGTAGCTGCCCAGGATGGGTTCTTCGAGCGCCTTGCGTTCGGCTTCGCCGCGCATGAGCGGCCACAGATCCTCAGGTTTGCTCAGTCGTGCGGTCTTGTGGCCCGGTAGCGACTGGCGAAGGACTTCGCGAAAACGATGTTCTGGCGGATTGGTCATGCTGCCCACGTTTGGCTACCCACGGTTGCTGGCATTTGCCCATTGGCATGTTCGAGGCCCGGAAGCCTAGCATGCACGTGCGCGATGATGCACTTTTGTCACAACCTGCTAACGTGCCGCAGGGTTCACTGCATTGTGCAGTTACTGTAGGAGCGGTCTCCTGACCGCGATCTGGATTTCGCGAACAGGATTGCGAATCTCTCAGAATCGCGATCAGGAGATCGCTCCTGCAGGTGGTTGATCATCCTGACGCCTCCCACTGGCGGGTGATCCCGAGCGCCCGTAGGCGCGGTCTCCTAACGATTGTTTTTTTGGAGGAGCCGGGATCGCGACCAGGAGAGCGCCCCCACGAGGCGGACAAACCCGTGGGGTTTTGATAAACGCAGAGCAGGAGCTAAGGCACACGATGTTCAGCACGGTTGGCGTAGTGGCACGCGTGGGGAGTGACCTGGTCCGCGACAGCACCTTGGCGGTGGTAACGACGCTGCGTGCGCGAAAGGTTGGTGTTGTCGTCGAAACGGCTACCGCCACGATGCTTGGCAACCCAGCTGGCATCAGTGCGGTCGCGCGCGCCGAACTCGGTTTGCGCAGCGATCTGGTGGTGGTGATCGGCGGTGACGGCAGTCTGCTTGGCGTGGCTCGCGACCTGTGTCATGCGGGCAAACCCGTGGTCGGGGTGAATCGGGGTGGCCTGGGATTCCTCGCTGGCATCTCGCCTGAAGTGATCGATGCTGAATTGAACCGTGTTCTGGATGGTGAGTTTGCTTCGGAAGACCACTTCCTGCTGCATGCCGAGACCATGCGAGGCACCGCGGCAGCAGGCGGTTCGCTGGCACTGAACGATGTCGTTGTGCATGCCGGTGGTGTGTCGCACATGCTGGAGTTCAGCGTGTACGTGAACGATGAATGGGTTTATGACCAGCGCGGAGACGGACTCATCATTGCGTCTCCCACCGGATCAACCGCGTATTCGCTGTCGGCCGGTGGACCGATCATGCATCCAAGCCTGAATGCGATCGCCATCGTGCCCATGTTTCCCCATACCCTCACGTCACGCCCGCTTGTGGTGTCCGGCGATTCGGAAATCCGGGTCGTGATCAAGAATGCAGGGTCCACACAACCCAAGGCCAGTTGTGATTCCCAGGTTCATCTGGACCTGACCAGCAGCGATGTACTGCGGATTCGCAAACATCCTGCGTCCTTGCGCATGCTGTTCCCGATCGGGCACAGCTTCTACGGATCGTGCCGGTCCAAACTGGACTGGGCGACTCGACTGGGTGGCGGCTGATCGACGTCAAGCAGGATCCCTTCGTCATTCACATCGATGAGGATCGATTGTTTCGTGCCTAGAATGGCGCGAGCGCCCTGGTCGCCGGTCAAGTGACTCAGTGCGGGCAGATGGGTTGCACCAAAGCAAACCGGATGACCACGTTGGCCCTTGAAGATGGGCACCAGGACATCCTCGGGCGACATTAGTCGCGCGCGAGCGATCAGTGCCTGAAGTGTTTCTGCTTTGAGATAAGGCATGTCGGCCAGCCCGACAAACGTTTGGTCCCAGTGCAGATCGGTGGCGCCGGCCGCCAGCGAACGTCCCATGCCGAGGTCGGCATCGGCAGCAACGATCAGTTCATCCCTGGGTCGCAGGTTGATGCCAAGCGAGGCGAGCAAATCCTCGTCTCGTGGAGAGACAACAATTCTGATGGCGGTGAAAGCCTGCTGAAAGAGGCGGGTTGTGGTGGCCAGCATGCTCAGCCCGCTGGGCAGCACGTGACGACGTTTGTCACCACCGAACCGTCGACTGCGTCCCGCTGCCAGTACGATCGCCCCGATCATGGCGATCTGAACGCTATCTTCGTTGACGCGCTAACCGGCACCCACCTGCTCACTCACCTTCTCACTCACCTTCTCACTCATTTGGGCACCAACTGCCTCAAGAGCCTGTGCCGCACGACCATGACGGACGGCGGTGATTTCAGCCAGGATAGCGATGGCGATTTCCGGCGGTGTGCGCGAACCGATGGGCAGACCAATGGGTGCGCGCAGTCGGGCCAGTTCGGCATCGGTGATGTCCAGGGCCTTGAGGCGCACCCGTCGATTGGCTGAGGTGCGCGTCGAACCCATCGCGCCGATATAAAACGCATCTGTTTTCAGGGCTTCCATCAGCCCCATATCGTCGATGCGTGGATCGTGGGTCAGCGCGACGATCGCAGAGGCCTGATCGTGTGCATACAGACGCACCGCATCGTCCGGCATATCGGTTATCTTGCGGATGCCGTCGCCCGGGAAGTCTGCGAGCAGATGATCGCGTGGATCACAGACCGTGATTTCGAAATCCAGTGACTGGGCCATATGTGCCAGGTACTGGGACACCATACCGGCGCCGATGATGAACAGCTGCAGGCGGGGTCCGAGGGTTTGCCGCAGAATCTGGTTGTTGGCGTCCCACTGCAAGGGTGTGAAGAGATCGGTGGCCGATGCAGAGAACTGACCACTGTGCAGATTCACTTCGCGCGCGACGGTGTGCCGCGCCTCCAGCTGGCCGGCGAGCAGATCAAAATGAGCCTGGGCCAGGCTGCCGGGTTTGTGCGGTTCGACAATGATGTCGAGTTGGCCGCCACACGGCAGACCCAGGCGCTCGGTTTCTTCCGCGGTGATGCCATATTTGAAGAACTGCGGATGATCGGCCGCCAGTTCGCCCTGGGTCAGCTTGTCGAGCAGATCATCTTCGACACAACCTCCAGAGAGCGAGCCGACGACGTGCCCACCTTTGTTACAGGCGAACAATGAGCCTACCGGACGGGGGGATGAACCCCAGGTTGCGACCACGGTTGCCAGCCAGCAGTTTTCACCGGCCTTGAGCCAATCGCGCACACTGCGCAGTACTTCGAGATCCACCGCCTGCATCGCTGGTATTCCTGAACTAAACAGTCGACTAGAATTCTACCACCACGTATCGAGCTGCCTGCTAATGGATTCCCGATGATTCGGGCGCTGGTTCTTCCTGTTGTCGCGGAAACCGGAACCTTTGTCGAGGCGCTGCGCAACGCCGGGGTGCCCGTGCGCAGCTTTGAAGAGCAGGGGCAAGTCATTCTGGAAGTACCCGATGACCGCACGGCGGGTCTGGTGCGACAGCTCCATTCGGGCTGGAGTCGTGGCGAACGAAGCTGGGCGAAGGGGGTACAACCGGCACCCGAGGGCATCAACTGGCGAGCGATCGTTTCTGGTGCGCGGCAGTATCCCGGCGTTGCAGTCTTGCTGCTCATCACCTTCGCGGTTTACCCCTGGGTGATTTCGCTGGCCGATGGTGAGTTGAATGCACTGTCGGCGCTGATGCTGATCGTCAATGTTGAAGGTGGGAACGATGTCTCGCTGACACGGCTGGCGCAGGACTTCGAACCCTGGCGCTGGTTGACGCCGGTGTTCATCCATTTCTCCTTCATGCACATTGCCTTCAACGCGGCCGTGATCTTCGAATTCGGCAGGCGTATTGAAGTGGCTCAAGGCACCGTCATCTTCCTGCTGCTGGCCATCATCACGGGCGTGCTGTCCAACCTCGTTCAGGTGCTCACCGGGTTGGGGCCTCTGTTTGGCGGGCTCTCGGGTGTGGGTTATGCACTGCTGGGCTATATCCTGGTGCGTCAGAAGTTCGATCCGCAGAACAAGGCCTGGGCCATGCACCCATCGGTCGCGCTGTCGATGCTGGTTTTCCTCGTGCTGTTCAGTACCGGCATCACCGAGTCGTTTGGCATGCAGGTCGCCAATGGGGCACACTGGGGCGGACTTGTCAGCGGCGGCTTGCTCAGTCTGCTGGCGGGAGCACCGAAGTCGCGGCCGACCTGAACGATCATCCTGTGTGCCTGCGCAAATACCTGAGTGAAACAGTGGATCGCCGGGTCATCGCGATCATCATGGAAAAGGAACCAACATGAAAGAAGCCGAGCCGCAGACCATTCGCCTGACCGACTATCAGCCACCTGGGTATCGAACCGAGCGGGTTGATCTGCATGTGGACATCCGCGATGGAGAAACCACGGTCAGCAGCACGCTGAAGGTGCGACGGTTTGGCTCCGCCGGAAGTCTTGAGCTCAATGGCGACGGACTGCAGCTCGATTCCGTCAGCGTCAATGGTGTGCTGCTCAGTTCCAATGAGTATGAAGCCACGCCGGACCGACTGGTGATTCACGATCCCGGTGCCGAGGCTGAGATTCACATCGTCAATCGCATTCATCCGGAAACCAACACCGCGCTGATGGGGCTGTACAAGTCGAAAACGATGTACTGCACGCAGTGTGAAGCGGAAGGGTTTCGTCGGATCACGTATTACCAGGATCGCCCGGATGTCCTGGCCCGTTTCACCACGACCATCGAAGCGGATGCGAAGCGCTATCCGGTGTTGCTGGCCAATGGAAATCGTATCGCCGAACAGGTAGCGGATGGACGCCGGACCGTGACTTGGGAAGATCCATTCCCAAAGCCGTCTTACCTGTTTGCCCTGGTGGCTGGAGATCTGGCGCATATCGAGGATCGGTTTGTCACCTTGAGCGGTCGAGAGGTAAAGCTCTTCATCTACTCCGAACCACACAACATTGGCCAGTGTGATTACGCGATGGATGCGCTGAAGCGTTCCATGCGCTGGGATGAAGAGGTGTTTGGCAGGGAATACGATCTCGACATATTCATGATCGTCGCTGTAGAAGACTTCAACATGGGGGCGATGGAAAACAAGGGGCTCAACGTTTTCAACACCTCGTGTGTGCTGGCTTCTCCTGACACCGCGACGGACCTCGCCTATCAGCGGGTCGAAGCGGTGGTTGCGCACGAGTATTTCCACAACTGGTCCGGCAATCGTGTGACGTGTCGCGACTGGTTCCAGCTCAGTCTCAAGGAAGGCTTCACGGTGTTTCGTGACGCCGAGTTTTCAGCGGACATGAACTCGCGCACGGTGAAGCGGATCGAGGACGTCCAGTTCCTCAGAAGTGTGCAGTTTGCCGAAGATGCCGGCCCGCTCGCCCATCCCGTGCGACCCGCGTCCTACATTGAAATCTCCAACTTCTACACCGTGACGATCTACGAAAAGGGCGCGGAAGTCGTGCGCATGCTGCAGACGTTGCTTGGGCG
>CAMDVY010000197.1 GCA_945878745.1 Klebsiella pneumoniae
CGAATCGTGTCCGACCGCCAGAGCTTCGGAATCAAGCGCCTCAAACCCGTTGGGAATCCAGGCAATGGTCCATGCCGATCGATCTTTGGTTTCGGTAGCTTCGTCCTGTGGACGGGTTACAACATCAATGGAGGCATCGTGAATCTTGAGCCACTCCTCATGGCGCATCCGCAGCACCTGATCCAGGGTCAACAAATCGGGCACCGCATTGGTTGAAGTCAGCGGATCCGGATCCGGCGAACTGGTGACCGGCGTAGTCAACACTGGCAGCGCCCCCTGGGCAACATCATTGCCAACGGTTAAATCGGAGCTGCCCGGCAACAGATTGCCGACCCCGAAATAAACCGCGAGTACAGCGCCAAAAGCAGCAACAAATGCCGTTGCTCGGGGCATCCAGAAGGAGCGCCTGACGGGTGCATTCTCCGGTTCGGCTTCCTCTCGGTCGATGTCAACGACGCTTTTTACGTCCACGTCCATCGCAACTCGAACCCGTTTTTGAAGTTGCGTGCGCTGCGCAATGGTTCGTGCATCGGCATCACCCCGCATGACAGCATGAATGAGCTGATATCGCTCGAAGGTCTCTCGCAGTGACTCGTCACGACCGGCTTCATCGAGCACCCGTCGCAGTTCGAATTCATCCGCTTCATTATCCAGCGCTGCCGAGAGCGCCTCTTTCAACCGTTCTGACATGGATGTGTTCCGGCTTGACTGAATCAACTCGACTCAATTCACGGTCTGATTGGCGCGACTCAGGTCCGCGCGGGTCAAAACGGTGAAAGGTCAGGTGTGTGATCTCTTTGAGCACTCGACGAGCGACAAGTTCCCAAACTGCAGGAAAGTACTACAACTGTGTGACATCGCTCCCAAAACGAACCCGTCGCTCATCGGTCCGCTCAGCCTCGAGTTCCTTTTCGGCCGAGAAAGGGGCGTATACGCTCGTCGATGAACTCCCGCGCGCGGAAAATCCTCGAGCGGACCGTTCCCACTGGACAATCCATCACGCTCGCAATCTCCTCATAGGACAGCCCATCGAACTCACAAAGGCTTACCGCCGAACGAAGATCTTCCGGCAAATCATGCACCGCAGCAAAGATGGCTTTTTGCAGTTCATCCCGAGCCAGCAATGATTCCGGATCATCCAGATCCTGAAGTTGGTCCGGGGTAGCGCCAACGGCTTCATCACCGATATCAAAGTCCAGGTTCGGTGGTCGTCGATCGCGGGCGACCAGATGATTCTTGGCGCAATTCACAGCAATTCGATACAACCAGGTGTAGAACTGGCTGTCGCCGCGGAATTGCGGTAACGCTCGCCAGGCCTTGATAAAGGCCTCCTGCGCCACGTCGAGCGCCTCGTCCGGGTCACGTACATAACGACCCACCAGATTGTGGATCTTGTGCTGATAACGTGTGAACAGCAGGTCGAAGGCGACGCGGTCCCCTTTTTTTACTCGACGTACCAGTTCCTTGTCCGTTTCCTGCGCCACGTTTGTTTTGCCTTTGGGTTCGCTATCCGGTCGGGCCTGTAATATAGAGAGACCTGTACGAAAGAGAGGCCTGCCCGAAAGAGAAGCCTGCGCGAAAGAGAAGCCTGCGCGAACACCGTATCGATCAATCCGGCTCAACTCGCCAGGCAGATCGCTGGCAGGACGTCCCGTATCCTTCAATTGGCCGGTGTCATGACAGAGCATCCCACGCACTCGTTGATATTCTGCCGTCCGGAGGATCGATATACTAGCTGTCCATTGGACAGAACCCGGTAAACTTCATGAACCAGCGTTTCTCCACCGATATCCTCATCATCGGCGGTGGCGCGGCAGGTCTGTCTGCGGCATTGCATCTGGCGCCACATGCTCGAGTCACTGTGCTGTGCAAAGGCGACATCGAGTCTGGCTCATCGCACTGGGCGCAGGGTGGTGTCGCGGCAGTGATCTCGGACGAAGACAGCACTGACTCGCACATCGAAGACACCTTGCGCGCTGGCGCGGGATTGTGTGATCGAAACGCAGTCGAGTTCACTGTGCGCAATGCTCGCGCCGCCATCCAGTCGTTAACTGAGTGGGGCGTGGAATTCGATACTGAAGACAACGGCTGGCACCTCACCCGGGAAGGTGGGCATTCGTTTCGCCGGATCCTGCACGTCGCAGACGCCACCGGCAAAGCAATTACCAGGACACTTACCCAACGGGTACTGGATCACGAGAACATTCAGTTTTTCAACGACCGCATTGCCATCGATATCATCAACCAATCCCGGCTGGGTCGGCACGCCAGCCGATGTGCCGGTGCCTACGTTCTCAACCGGACAACGGGTCATGTGGAAGTCTTCCAGGCCCGGTTTGTCATTCTTGCCACCGGTGGCGCAAGCAAGGTTTACCTTTACACGAGCAATCCCGACAGCTCGACCGGTGATGGTATCGCCATGGCCTGGCGAGCCGGATGTCGTGTGGCCAACATGGAGTTCAACCAATTTCACCCGACTTGCCTGTTCCATCCGCATGCCAAATCATTCCTGATCTCCGAGGCCGTGCGCGGCGAAGGCGGCGTACTTCGACTCAAGGACGGCCGTCGGTTCATGGATCGCTTTCACGAGCTTGGTGAACTCGCCCCGAGGGACATCGTCGCCCGCGCCATCGACCACGAAATGAAACGCACCGGGGCGGACTGTGTCTACCTGGATATCAGCCACCGAACACCCGAGTTCATCCGCAGCCACTTCCCGACCATCGCCGCGCGTTGCCTGGAGTTTGGCATCGACATCACCCGCGATCCCATCCCGGTGGTGCCTGCTGCGCACTACACGTGTGGCGGTGTCGTCGTCGACGAACACGGTGCGACCGACGTCCCGGCCCTGTTCGCCATTGGCGAGGTCAGCTGTACAGGCCTGCATGGCGCCAACCGCCTGGCCAGCAACTCGCTGCTGGAGTGCCTGGTCTATGCACGGTCCTGCGCCGACCTCATCATCACCCAGCTCAATCAGCCCGAAGAACGGATCCGCATTCCCCATTGGGATGAAAGTCAGGTCGTGGACTCGGACGAAGACGTCGTGATCGCTCACAACTGGGAAGAACTTCGACGATTCATGTGGGACTACGTGGGTATCGTCCGGACCAGCAAGCGTCTCGAACGAGCTCAGCGCCGACTTGACCTGCTGAAACAGGAAATCAATGAATACTATCGACACTACCGGGTTTCCAACGATCTGATCGAGTTGCGCAATCTGGTGACGGTGGCAGAACTCATCGTGCGCTGCGCCGCCAGTCGCCGCGAAAGTCGCGGCCTGCACTACAACCTCGACTATCCAGACTTGCTCCCCGGCAGCCAGGACACCATTCTGTTTCCTGGATCAATGGAGCACCTGAACGTCTTGCGACCGGCAGGCTGAATCAGTCGCAGATCCACGAACCCTCGACCGCGAGGCAAACAATCACTGCCGTCTTCACGTTCTTTAAAGCAGCCCTTCAACCTGCTGCTTGAGGATGCGGCGCACGCGTGCATACTCCGCCGCAGACAGCTCATCCCTGCACACAAGCACCAATCGGCCATTCCATTCACGAACTACAAGGGTGGCGGTGTACAGCCAGATTTCGCGTACTTCTGCCAGCGGAATGGTGATCACCTGGCATTTCCAGCGCGGCCATGTCGCGCTTCCCCAAAGGAGCAGGAGCCCTAAACCTGCGTTACCGAACCAGACTGATGCCCCTGCTGCCAGCAGCATGGTCAATAACAAATGTCCGCATCGACGATAACGCCCACAAACGACTTCGCAAATCAGCACGACACACCAACAATTCGATGCGGAAAAATTCGAACCAGATGGCCCTCAGGACATCGCCCCGAAATCGATGATGCGTTGCACCAGTGCCACCATGGCAGGATCCTCCGGCACCTCCCTGCCTTGCATCCAGTCAAAGATTTCCCAATCTTCATGCTCGAGTAATTCGACATACAGCGCCTTTTCTGTGTCGCTCAGCGAGGGAAAGCACTGACTGACGAACGGCAACAGACGGAACTCAAGCTCGAGCATGCCTCGACGACTACGCCAATACACCCGATGATGGTGTTCATCTGCTCGATCCGTATGGTTGGGCATCGATTCACCTTAACGCTAGAATGCGGCGTGCATCATAGACAAAGTCCTTAAGGCACGGTGAGCCATGACTGATCTTCAATACGCGACCGACCTCGCTGTCCTTCGCTTCGAAGGCGTGGATGCCGCGCGATTCCTGCAGGGTTATCTGACCTGCAACACCACCCTGCTTGCCCCTGAAGCATGGCAAGCGACGGCACTGTGCAATCTACAAGGGCGAGTCGTCACCAGTGGCTGGGCAAGGGGCGGCGCCAACGCCATCGACCTCCTGGTTCACGCGAGTCTCGCCACAACAACACTGGATTTTCTCGCTCCATATCAGCGCTTCTCGCGGACCAAATCCAAGGTGCTGGAGGGTGCTACCGTCTCCGCCACCTCCACAGCGCTCACTCCCACTCAAATCAATTTCCAGATCAACGAGCCTGGCCAGTCGGGCTCCAGGGCCATCGACCAGTTCCAGTCCATTCTCAATTCGCAGCGACACGTTGTCGTCACCGCACAGACCAGCGCCGAATTCCTGCCTCAGGCCCTCGGACTGGTGGATGCTGGCGCAGTTGCCTTCGATAAAGGGTGTTACCTCGGCCAGGAAGTCGTGGCTCGCGCCGAGCATCGTGGCAACGTGAAGAAAAACCTCGTACTAGCACTCGCAGAGAAGCCGCTCGACGTACACCTGATGGACGACCTGCTGGATGGCAACAACACCCGAGCAGGCAAAGTGGTTCAACTCGCCGCACATTCCGCGCTGATTGTTGCCAACCGCGAGCTCGACCTTTCGGCCATTTATCACGTCGGCGAGACCTCGGTCACCCTGGCCCCAAATTGAACAAGAGACTGAACGAGAGATTGAACGGCACGGGCAGCAGGCCAATTCTGTAAGCCTGTCTATACTCCACGATGAAATCATGGAGTCCGGCATGTCGAATCTCGCGCAAAGCATCGAACGGGAACTGGCTCAGGCAGCAGAGAAAGATCAACTCGATTTACCAACACTGCCCGAAGTCGCGTTGCGCATTCGCGATACCGCGTCGAATCGAAACGTCTCAGGTGCAGCACTTGCGGGCGTGATCTCCGAGGATCCAGCGCTATCCGCGCAGTTGTTGCGGATGGCCAACTCTTCTCTGTTCAGGGCCTCGCGACCGATCGAAGACCTGCAGACTGCGATTACTCGAATGGGCGTTGAATACACCGCCAACCTCGCTACCGGTCTGGCCATGCAGGGGATGTTCCAATCAACTTCGGAACTGATCGATCGAAAACTGCGTGAGACGTGGACCCAGGCGACGGATGTGGCTGCGATCTGCGGAGTCCTCGCTCGCAGCTTTACCGATCTGCCGGCCGACCAGGCAACCCTGGCAGGTCTCACTCACAGCATTGGTGTACTCCCGATTCTGGCGTGGGCGGAAGAAAACGACGACTTGATCGAGAACGAACAGATACTTGATCGTGTCGTAGACAGTGCGCGTGGCTCGATCGGCACGATGATCCTGACGCGCTGGAATTTCTCCGCAGAGATGGCGTGCATCCCATCGTTGTTGCGGCGCTATGACCGACAGGTTGCCGATACCGACTTCGTCGATATCGTTCAGATTGCCGAACTCCAATCGGTCATCGGCACCGAGCACCCACTCAACGATCTGGACTGGTCAACGATCACAGCCTTCACCAGAATCGGCCTTGATGCAGAGAACGCGCGCGAAACACTGGATTCATTCCGCGACGCGTTCCAGATGGCTCGAGATATTTACCGCTGAGATCTGAGTTCCGGCGAGAACATCCACTGGATGCTGGAAAAGTCGAGCTTGCCGGCTTCGTTAAGCTGGGCATGTGTCTGAAAGAGGTTGCGCGCCAGCGATCCCATGGGAATGCTGGAGCCCGACGCCAACGCAGTTTCGACCGCCAGACCCAGATCCTTGGTCATCAGGTCAGTCAGGAAGCCACCGCTGTAACCGCGGCTCGATGCCGCACCTTCCTGTACACCCGGCCATGGGTTGTAGACATTCAGGGCCCAGTTTCCACCGGAT
>CAMDVY010000198.1 GCA_945878745.1 Klebsiella pneumoniae
ATTGTGCTCGGAATAGCTGGAGAAGCTGGCCGCCTTGTCATAAGCGTCAGTGGCTGAAGTTCGAACGCTCTGCGGCGCCTGGCGCAGCAGATCAGAAGCCGATGGCGCTGCGGTACGCGGGATCGCGCTGATGCTGCCACCGCGGGACAACGAGTCAACCAGATTGCCAGCACCCAACTGGCGGGCGAGTTCGCTTGCTTCGCCGGCGGAGTTCAACGCATGGGCGCTGGGTCTCGCAGAATGAGCGTGAAACTGGGGGGACTGTGCCGTCCCGCCAAACGATGAGAGATTCATGAGCAGGTATCCTTCGAGCTCCGTGCAGTCTCTATCGGCCGCCCTGCATGGATCTTGACGCCTGAAGTTCGCGGACTGCCGATCCGAAGGAGAACTGCATCACGCGTCAAGCCGGTCACAAGTCGACCAATGACTGAGGACTTGAAAAGTCCTCGGTACCCCCCCATCGTGGTGTGAAGACTTTCGGACACCCATCGTGACCGCTTCAGACTCCGCGACCCGACTGAACCAGAGCTGTTTCTGCATCGGAACCGATGTCAACGCTGCGCGGGCAGAACTTGCGCATGCATTCGCCGCCTCGGATCAGTCTTCGGGTCTGGCTGCCAGTCACGCCCATCTGTTTTCCGACTTGTCGGTCTTTATCACCAACGACCAGCTGGCGGCGATGCAAAGGGTTATCAAGACCATACGGGCAGTGGCTGCGACGACTGGCTGGCAGCAACAGGCACTGCACGATGCGCCTGTCAGCGCTGCCATCGATCCCGGTTACGAATCCGCCTTTACCGCTTATGACTTTCATCTGGACACCGATGGCCCGCGATTGATCGAGATCAACACCAATGCCGGTGGAGCTCTCCTCTGCGCGAGCGCGGCGCGAAATCTCCAGTTCCGTGAATCGGCGCCCATCGATTGCCTGCAAAGCCCTGTCATCCTCGGCAATGTCGAATCCACTTTCGTCGACATGTTGGTGGCACCTTTTCAGGCGAAGTATCCCGGGCGGCCTCTGCGCCGCATCGCCATCGTCGATGACCAGCCAACGCAGCAGTATCTCTATCCGGAGTTCCTCCTGTTCCGCGACTTGTTTCAGCGCGCCGGTATCGACACGGTCATCGCCGATGCCAGCGCGCTGGTCTGGCAAGACGGTCAACTATCCGTCGACTCCCTGCCCATCGATGCGGTCTACAATCGCCTGACTGACTTCTACCTTGAGGCGCCCGAGCATGACGCCCTCAAACAGGCCTGGCTCAGCCAGACCGTCCTGGTCTCTCCACATCCCCATGGCCATGCGATACTGGCCAACAAGCGCAATCTGGTGCGTCTGACGGATGCGCAGTGGCTGATCGAACAAGGCATCGAGGAATCGCAGCGACAAGTATTGCTCGACGGTATTCCGCAGTGTCTCGCGGTGAGCGCCATGCCAGCAGATTGGTGGTGGGAACATCGGGCTGACTGGTTTTTCAAGCCCACCTGCGGATTTGGTGGCAAGGGAACCTATCGTGGCAGCAAACTGACCCGTCGTGTTTTCAACGAGATCATGAGTGATGACTACATCGCTCAGCGTTTCGTCGCACCGAGTCTACGTCGGACCCGTACCTCCGACACCGCCGATGGCACCGATTTGAAGGTCGATGTGCGCTGCTTTGTTGAAGGCGAACAGATCATCCTGGTTGCGGCCAGGCTCTATCAGGGTCAGACGACCAACTTTCGAACCATTGGTGGCGGTTTTGCACCGGTTTTTGTGCCCGGGGTGAACAGCAAATCAGACGCGAACGATTGCAGTTGCGGATAAGCCGACTGGTTCCCGGCCGGGCGAGGCAACTACCGATCATCACAAGCGTTCAAACCGAGGCGGACGCTTTTCGATCAGCGCCTGCGCACCTTCCCGCGCATCCGGCGCGCCGACAAATCGCCACTGACTGCGATCTGCATCCCGCAAGGCATCGACGTAGTTGGTGCCAAGATGGGCATAGACCATTCGTTTGGTTTCAGCGATCGCTGCCGGTGCCGACGTTTCCGCCAGCCGGCGTACATAACCCGTTGCTCGTTCCATAAGCTCGTTTGCCGGGACCACGTGCTGGACCAGACCATACGATTGCGCCGTAACGGCATCAATCCGATCACTCATCCACAACAGGTCCAGCGCACGGCCGACCCCCACCATACGCGGCAGTAACCAGCTCGATCCGTGTTCGGCAATCAACCCGCGTTTGAGAAACACGGTGGTGAACGACGCCGTATCGGCAGCGATGCGAAGATCACTCATCAACGCCAGGATCAACCCACCACCGGCAGCAACACCATTAATGGCGGCAATGATCGGCTTCGGTACTTCCAGCAGATAACTGAAAATGCCCGGCAACGCTTCGGTCTTCGGTGCTTCTGCTGGCTGCGGTTGAGAAGTGACGGAAGCAAGCGTCGCTGAATCGAGTCCGGCGCTGAATCCGCGGCCCGTTCCCGTGATGACAATGCCCACTACACGGCGATCACTGGCACAGGCTTCTACCGCTGCGCGGATTTCCCGCAATGTGTCATAGGTGAACGCATTGAGTTTTTCCGGTCGATTGAGGCGAATGATCCCGACGGGATCTTCGATTGAGAGTTCGACATCAGCCATGTTGAATCGCCTGTTGGTGAAGGACGCTCAGAGCACCGCACGCTAGCGCGAAAACCTGCTGTTGTGCAATCCAGCGAATGAGGTCCTGTGCGCCCGCTGTAGGAGCGGTCTCGGACCGCGATCACAGGATCAGCTGAGATCGCGATCAGGAGATCGCTCCTACACTCGTGCCAATGGGTAATCGATCAGCAATCCTTCAATAGAGATTGCTACCCGTCATTTCGGCAATACATCGATGCAGATTCTGATTGCCCGGCTCATTGCGGCCGAACAGGACGGGAGAACCATCCATCGCCGATAACGCTGCGCTGATGCCGAAGGTGGTTGCATAGTCTTCATCGCGAACCACCTGCTCGTAGTTCAGACGACGCGCTTCGGCCATCTCCATGGTCTGGGCAGTCACGGGTTCACGAAAGTACTGGTGCTGTACCGTCGTCGACTGATCCACCGTCAGGCCCGGTAACAACCGACTGAGCATCAATGCATCACCCTGCCCGCCAGAGATCGAGATATTCGGAAACACGTAGTGCACCAGGCTCATGTAGTCGGTAAGCACCCATGCCTCTTCGGGAAGTGTCTCGATGTCTTCTATGCGTCGATTGGCAAAACCGATTCGCACATGCGGTCCGAACAGGTCGTAAGTGTTGCGATTGGTAATCGCCTTGCGACCGATGGAGTCCTTGTGCAGGTAGCCGATGTGATATCCATCCAGATATCCGTCTACCGCAATCTTCCAGTTGGGACTGGCCAGCGTGGTGGTCGGACGATACGGATACAGACGGTCGAGTTCCAGCGCCTCCAGCGACGGCAACATGTCGCCGAGCCATGTCGTCAGATCCAGCCCGGTTTCAACTGACAAACAGGCGAACACCATCCCCGCACGCTCTTCACTCGGCAACTCGATCAGACCGGTTACCTGATGCGCACCAAAGGACTCCGATTCCGTCATGCCGACCAAGGCACCGGCGCGATCATAAGTCCAGGCGTGATACGGGCAAATAAACCGTCGGACACTGCCACAGTCCGCCGAAGTCAGCCTGGCACCACGATGGCGACAGATATCGAGGAAAGAACGGACCCGGCCGTCATCACCGCGAATCACCACGATGGGTCGACCGGCGATCTGCAACGCAACATAGTCCCCTGGTTGTCGAACTTCGCAGCTCATTGCAACCAGGAGTGGCATTCGCAGAAAGATCGCGTCGATCTCCCGTTGCCACTGATCGGGATCGCGGTACACCTGCGCCGGAACCGACATCGTTGTAGCCGCCTGATCCGGCAGACGACGCCGGACATTGGCGAGCAGTCGTTCGCAGATCGACTTCAACACCGGGTTAGGCTTGACCATTCGCTAAATTCCTCAGAGAAAGTCTCTGGCTCCAACCTCCAGGGCATGGCGTGCATAACGCCTGGCCATGGCAGTGAACATGGCATCACCTCGATCGGTCTGCACTACCGACACCGTCGAAATCACCGTCAACGCAAACCCGGCATAGGCTGCACGTCGATACTCAAGCCAGCACTGCTCCCATGAAAAGTCGCGCACACCCGCAGCCACCAGGGCACTGTGATATTCACGGATCAAGTCACCCTCGATCTCACGACGCACCTCGGGTTCTACACCGGCGCCCAGAAAGATGCAGACATCGTTCAAGGGACGACCGGTCCGCATGCCTTGCCAATCAACCGTAATGATCTTCGGCTCTGACCTGCTCATGTCACTCATCACATTGTCTGGACGAAAGTCCCGATGTTCAAGACAGAACGGCGATCCGACGGGAAGATAGAGGGGCGCCCTTGTGGACTTGCCGAGGTCGGCGATGATCGCCACTTCTTCCGGATCCAGCCGATGGGCAAGTCGATCAAGAAAACCAGGCAGCGCGTCGTTGTAGACCTTTCGCATGTCGGCAAAAAAACTGCCCGGCTTGTCCATGAAGCGTGCACCAAGCGCGGCATCACACCAGACAGGCGCCTGTAACCCGACCAGTTGCAGCACTGCCTCTCGCGCGACCGTCGGAGAGCATCCAGCCAGCTGATCACCCTGCTCTGCCGGGCTCAAGTCTTCCATGAGAATGAGGAAAAACTCTCCGCTGTCACTCACTTCCAGAAAATACGTTCGTGGCAGATTCAAGGTCAGACGTGGCGCGACATCACGATAGAAGTCCACCTCCCGCTGATACAGGCCCATGGCCATGCAACTCTTGCGACTGGTCTCATCTTCCGAGGGAAATTTTGCCACCAGCGTCGCCGGTGCGCCGGCCTGTTTTCCATCGACATAGGTCATGTGCAGCCGGGAACACGCGGCCGCTTGACCCGTGCCAATTCGATGGCTGCTGACCTGCGCAACAACAGCGCCGGAATAGCCATTCGCCGACAGGACCTGACTCAGCCACTCCGGCTCTATTTCGTCAGGGGATGGGATTTTTGTCATCGTCTACTCCATGCGCATTTCGCTACCAGTCAAAGCGCAGTGCCGCCATCGACCGGCAGGATCGCACCATTGATGCCAATGCCCAGCTCCGACACCAGCAACATGGCCAGCGCCGCAATCTCGGCCACGGTGTTCAGGCGTTTGGTCGAGGCATCCTGCGCATAGTTGTCCAGGAACTGCTCATAGCTCAACCCTTGTGATGCCGCGGCGTCACGCCCGGTAATCGTCATCAGATCCGTTTCAACAGCGCCGGGACTGATGGCGTTGGACGTGATGCCCTGCGCACCGTATTCGAATGCAACCGCCTTGGTGAATCCATTGAGTGCGTGTTTGAAAGTAATGTAATGGCTGCAATTGGCCTTGTTGGCCTGTTTGCCTTCAACGGACGAGATGTTGATGATTCGGCCCCAGCCGCGAGTCTCCATGTCCCGAAGCGCCAGCCGGGTCCCCCAGAAAGCCGAATGCAGGATCCATGCTGCCGCCTGTTCCCAGGCGTCATCGCTCAACTCCGCCACCGGCGCAAAGCCGGACGACCCACCGGCATTGTTGACAAGAATGTCCACGCGACCAAACGTGCGCACGGCGCCATTGATAGCGGCTTCCACATCCAGACGTCGGGTCACGTCTCCAGCCACAAACAAGGTGCGCAAGGGCTGTCCAAGTTCTGCCATCGCGGCGCGACCCTTGTCGGCACTGCGGCCATTGACAACCACACTCGCACCCGCCGCCAGGAAGGCCTGGGCAATCCCAAAACCGATACCGCGTGTTCCGCCGGTAACAACAGCCACCTTGCCGCCCAGATCAACCGTGTTCATGTCTGCTCCGCTTCTGGAATGTCTAGGGAAGGTCTGATTAATCCGACCTTCCTTCTTGGTGCATGGATGCACCACCATTTTTCATGCGTGAAACGCAGGGCCTCTTCTTACAGGGGGGGGCGAGCAACACGCAGTGTTCCGACCTCCGCACTTCGCTTAAGCGAAGTGCTTGGACTTGATCAATTCGCAGGAGCGAATTGATCAGAATTACC
>CAMDVY010000199.1 GCA_945878745.1 Klebsiella pneumoniae
CCGATTGCCTTTGACTGACGATTGCGCTCGTTCTGCAGTTGTTCCATATCCTGCTGCAATTGCTTGCGACGTTCTTCGAGATGAACGTAGGCAGAAACGTCGAATGCAAATCCGCGTCGCCCCAGCGCTAGCGCAATGGCTCCGGGATCCTGACGCAGTAAACGGGGATCGAGCATGTCCTTACCATCCAGTTCGATTCAATACGGAACACTGCAATGCAGGCCTGCAGTGTTCATGGCGGCGCGCATCATACCCGCGAACGCCGCTGTAGTAGAACACGGGCATTTCCTGGTCGACCCAACCTGCGTGACCTGAGTCAGGAACACCTCACCCTTTTTTTGCCGCCGCCTGTCGACGTAGCCACGGGGAGCCTTCCTGAGCCGTGCTCATATCCAGCAACTTGTCCTTCCGAGCCAGCAGATCTTCATACGTCACATCCGCGCCCAACTCGACATCATCGTTGGTAAAGATCGCCGACACGGAGAATCGTCCGTTTCCGGCGTGAATCGTCACACCATTGGGCGCATCTTCACTGCACATGAGAATCACTGCCGGAGTAACCAGCCTTGGATGACGGGCAGGATCCGGATTATCGAGATCTTCGTTCCGCCCGGGAATCGTGTTGATCAGACGGGTTGCCGCAGCGGGCGCAAGGGTGTTGACGCGTACGTTCTTGCTCACCCCTTCTTTCGCCAGCACGTTCATCATTCCCAACATGCCCATCTTGGCCGCGCCGTAATTGGATTGGCCAAAATTCCCGTAAATACCTGAGGCTGAGCTGGTAAACACAATTCGCCCATAGTTCTGATCGAGCATGATCGGCCAAGCTGCATGGGTAACGTAAGCTGTACCGTTGAGGTGTACGTCCATGACGATGTCCCAGTCCTCAAGCGACATCTTGCGAAAACTCTTGTCCCTCAGAATGCCAGCGTTGTTGACAAGGATATGCACGGTGCCGAACGCTTTCACGGCATCATCGATGATCGACTTGGCGCCTTCCTTGCTGGATACCGATGCCTTGTTGGCGATGGCCGTTCCGCCAGCAGCACGTATCTGCGCAACCACGAGATCAGCCGCGTCGCCCGAGCCACGCCCATCACCGCTGCCACCCAGATCATTGACCACGACTTTGGCGCCACGGCTGGCGAACTCAAGCGCATGCGCTTTGCCCAGACCACCCCCTGCACCGGTTATGACAACCACCTTATCCTTGAACTCGCTCATGTTTCCCCCTGTTTGTTCTGGCTTCTTGTCCAGCCTCGAGACCAGGTCTTTGTAACGCAGGTTGCCGAAGATGGCCACCACCACGTTGATCTACTCAACCGGATACGATCCGAACCCCAAGCCATGCGGCCAGCACGCAACCGATGGCGGTTGTTATCACATAGGTACCCGCAGACAACCAACGACCCTGGCTGATCAGAACAACCGCGTCCATGGCAAACGCGGAATACGTCGTGAACCCGCCCAACAGACCGGTCACCAGCAGAAACCTGCCCCAGGATTCAAACCAGTCGCTACCCGCCAGAGCTCCGATCATCAGCCCAATAACGAATGAGCCCAGTACATTCACGACCAGCGTCGGCCAGGGACCGGGTACCATCGACGCCATGCTCATGCCGAGCAGAAAACGAGCCACTGCACCCGCTGCGCCGCCCGCCGCTACCATAAGAACCTGCACGACGCCTGGACTCATGTTGTCCCGCTTTCCTTCGTCGGTGGTTGTGCTTGAGCATCAATTGCACGGAGTCGTTCGAGCCGCTGTCTTATCCTGATCTCGAGACCAGCATCCACTGGCTCGTAGAAGCGCGTTCCGCGTAACTCGTTGGGGAAGTAGTTTTCCCCGGCAGCATACTGATCACCTTCGTCATGAGCGTAACGATAATCCTTGCCATAGCCCATGCCCTTCATCATCGATGTTGGTGCGTTGCGCAGATGCATGGGCACGTCGTGACTTGGTGAATTGCGAACCAGGTCCATCGCCTTGTTGAAGGCGAGGTAAGTCGCATTGCTCTTGGGCACCGATGCCAGATAAACCACGGCCTGGGCGATCGCAAGCTCACCTTCCGGTGATCCAAGCCTCTCAAAGGTGTCCCACGCCGCGATGGCAATCTGGAGGCCACGAGGATCAGCGTTGCCAATGTCTTCGCTCGCCATTCGCACAACACGACGGACGATGTAGAGCGGATCACACCCGCCATCCAGCATTCGACATACCCAATCCAACGATGCGTCCGGATCACTGCCGCGCACACTCTTGTGCAGTGCCGAAATCTGTTCGTAGAACAGATCTCCCCCTTTGTCGAAGCGGCGATGGCGCTCACCTGCAGCGCTGTGTACATCCCCTGTCTCCACAGTGTCGCGAGCCCCTCTGAACTGAGCTGCAATTTCCAGCAGATTCAGCAACCGGCGCGCGTCACCATCCGCCAGTTCACACAACAAATGGCGTGCATCCGGCTGGACCACCAACTCGAGGAGCGATGCTGCCCGATCAATGATGCCGTCCAGGTCGGCATGTGTGAGCGATTTCAGAACCAGCACACGCGCCCGCGACAACAGCGCTGAATTGACTTCGAAAGATGGGTTTTCCGTGGTCGCGCCGATGAAGATGACGGTGCCGTCTTCGACATGCGGCAAGAACGCATCCTGCTGGGATTTGCTGAAGCGGTGCACCTCATCCACGAACAGCAGCGTCTGCTGACCTGTGAGTAGACGCTCTCGTGCCGTCTCGACTGCTGCTCTGATGTCCTTTACACCCGCGAGTACTGCAGAGATCGAGATCAGGTGCAGCCCACAGTGTTCGGCGAGCAGTTTTGCAAGCGTCGTCTTGCCGGTGCCTGGTGGCCCCCACAATATAAGCGATGACAGTCGACGGGCGGCCAACGCACCTGCCAACGGCTGACCAGGACCGAGGATGTGGCGCTGCCCGACAAAATCTTCGATCATCAATGGGCGAAGCCGGTCGGCGAGCGGTCGCTGATCGTTCACCCCTGCAGGACTTCCGTACCGGCCGGTACCTTGAGCACGAACGGCTCTGCAGGCGGCGGTGACTTCGTCGCCGACTTGAATTCCAGACGCAATCGACCACCAAACTCATCGAGGACATCGAGCCGTTTCAGCGACTTCCCTTCCAGCCAGATTTCCACGCGCTGCGCCTTGGTTTGTGGATTCAGCGGCGCCAGCATGAAGTACTCCGCCTTGCCGCGCTGATCGTGAGAGAGCAGCTGGAATTCATCACGCAGTCGGCCGTCCGGTCGGCTCAGAATGCCGAGCGGCGTGCCTTCCAGCGCCTGCGCCAATTCGCGTTCGGTCACTTGTTCGAGGTCAGGATCGTAAACCTTGAGCAGCTTGCCATCTGAAACGATGACTTGAGGATAAGGGTCATCAACAACCCAGCGGAATTTTGGTCGTTGCATGATGAAGCGGCCGGTGGCGAACTCCACCAGCTCACCTTCCACACCATGCACATACTGTTCAAAGGTAACGTCGAATTGATCGAGACCTGCCAATACGTGCTCGAGCCTTTCGATGTACGTTTTGCCGATATCCGAGTCAGCCGCGCGTGCGGAACAAGCCGTCAGCAACAACAACAGGACGACCCACCGGCGCGTGATCATGAAATGTCTTACTCCCGATGCGGAACCAGAACTTCCCGGCTGCCATTCGAGTTCATGGTGGTGACGATGCCCGACATTTCCATCGCTTCGATCAAGCGTGCGGCACGGTTGTAACCAATCCTGAGCTTGCGTTGCACGCTGGAAATCGACGCGCGCCGTGACTCGATGACATATTGAACCGCCTCATCATACAGGGCATCTTCCTGCTCGGTCTCAGCTGCCCCGCCACTGCCCTCGATGGCCAGGAAAGGTTCGTCGTCACCGCCGGTCAAGACACTTGGATCGTAGTCCGGTTCGCCCCGCGCCTTCCAGTCAGAAGCGACCCGGTGAACCTCTTCATCCGACACAAACGCGCCATGCACCCGCAATGGCACAGCAGTGCCGGGTGGCAGGTAGAGCATGTCGCCATGACCCAGCAACTGTTCCGCACCACCCTGATCAAGAATCGTGCGCGAGTCGATCTTGGAAGACACCTGGAAACTGAGGCGCGTTGGGATGTTGGCCTTGATCAGTCCAGTGATGACATCCACAGAGGGCCGCTGGGTCGCCAGAATCAGGTGAATACCAGCCGCCCGGGCCTTCTGGGCAATCCGTGCGATGAGTTGTTCAACCTTTTTGCCAACGACCATCATCATGTCGGCGAACTCGTCGATCACCACGACGATGAACGGCAACGGCGATAGCGTTCGTGGCGCGCCTTCTTCATCGTAAGCGTTGATCGGGTCTTGAAGGGGCTCTCCCTTCCTGATGGCTTCCCGCACGGCCTTGTTGTAACCGGCAAGGTTTCGCACGCCCAGACCGGCCATCAGCTTGTAACGCCGCTCCATCTCCCCCACACACCAGTTGAGGGCGTGCGCGGCATCTCGCATATCCGTCACCACCGGTGTCAGCAAATGTGGGATGCCTTCGTAAACCGACAGCTCCAGCATTTTCGGATCGACCAGAATCAGCCGGACTTCCTCGGGTGTCGCCTTGTAGAGAATGCTGAGCAGCATGGCGTTCACACCCACCGACTTGCCGGAACCCGTGGTCCCCGCCACCAGCAGGTGAGGCATTCGACCGATGTCGGCAATGACTGGCTCGCCGCCGATGTCCTTGCCAAGCGCCAGGGTCAAAGCCGACTTGGCCTCCTGGAAAGTTTCGCTACCAAGAATTTCCTTGAGTCGTACCGTTTCGCGCACTTCATTCGGAATTTCGATGCCGACCACGGACTTGCCTGGAATCACTTCCACAATCCGGACACTGATGACCGCCAGCGAACGCGCAAGATCCTTGGCCAAGGCACTGATTTTCTGAACTTTTACCCCGGCCGCCGGCTGCAATTCGAACCGTGTGATAACGGGGCCAGGCATGACGGATTCAACTTTGGCATCAACGCCAAAGTCGCGCAGCTTGATTTCCAGGAGACGCGACATGGCCTCCAGCGACGCTGCGGAGTAACCACCCTCGGTCTTTTCGGCCATGCCTTCGAGCAGATCAAGATCAGGCATCCCCGCGTCGGCAGGCGCCCGAAACAGAACCTTCTGGTCGGCTTTGCGTCGCACGGGTGGCGCTGGTGGCCGAATGGTTGGTGTGGTACGAACCAGTTCTTCGACCAGCGCTTCTTCCGCCTCGATCACGTCGAGCGCCGGTTCCCCGTCGGATTCAGTGACGGGCTCAACCGGTTTTTTCTTGCGGCGAGGTTTTTGGACCACCGGTTCAATGGTGCGCTGGTGCCAGCGATCCCGCAGGGAGTCGTAGAGTGCCAACAGTCTGAAATTCAGCGCGTGCAATATGCGGCCGGTATGTTCGGCGACGACCAGCCAGGAAAAGCCGGCTGCAGCCTGGGCGCCAACCAGCACGATGGTCACCATCAAGAGGGTCAAACCGACCCAGCCGAGCACACCCACTCCAGCATCGCCAAGCCACTGCCCGAAAATTCCGCCATTACCTGCGGGCAACGACCCATCCATCGAAAAGTGCATGTGCATGAGTACGCAAAGCGCGAGCAGCATGCTCGACCACCCCAGCGTCCGGATCAGTGTCACCAGCCAGACGGCTTCTTCTTCTCGATGTTTCACCAGACGCCAGCCGATGATGGCCAGCATGATGGGAAGCACCCAGGCGATCCAGCCAAACAAGGTCAGGACCACATCGGCGAACATCGCTCCGAAATGCCCGACCAGGTTCTGTACCTCGACACCGTTGCCGGTGTAGGTGAATGACGTGTCGTAAGGGGAATATGAACCAATTGCGAGTGCCACAAAGAGCCCTAACGCAATCAATCCGACGAGACTGATCTCTCGGAGGGGGATGCTGTCCTGCATGCTGCCCGTGCCTGTCCTGTTCGGTGAGAAGCCAGACCAGTCTACTCGTGCTGCAATTCGGGAACAATGTTGATGAAATACAAGTGCTTGGCTGGCTGACTTCCCGCGTGCAGCATGGTTACCCGCCGGCCAGGGTCGGACCAAGTGGCAGGATGGGCAGACGG
>CAMDVY010000200.1 GCA_945878745.1 Klebsiella pneumoniae
CTTCCATGACGGATCTTGAAGAGGCGTTCATTGAACGAAGTTATGTCGTTGCCAACGTCGACTACCCCTCAAGAGAGCATCCCATCGAGACTCTCTCATCTCTCGCGGTTGAAGCGGGCCTGGATCAGTGTGCGCAGTCCGATTATCAATCCGTTCATTTTGTCACGCATTCACTCGGCGGCATTCTCGTGCGGCACTACCTCACCAAACACGAACTGCCGAGGCTTGGACGAGTGGTCATGCTCGCACCCCCGAATCAAGGCAGTGAGGTCATTGACGAGTTTGGCTGGCTGCCTGGATTTCACCTGCTCAATGGTCCGGCCGGTGATCAGCTGGGTACCGGGGAAACCAGTATTCCTCGGCAGTTGGGCGAGGTGACGTATCCGGTCGGCATCCTTGCCGGTACGCACAGCATCAACTGGATACTCTCAACGGCATTGCCAAATCCGGATGATGGGAAGGTATCCGTCGAATCCACCCGGGTAGAAGGCATGACGGATTTCATGACGTTGCCGGTTTCCCACCCTTTCATCATGAGCGATCCGGATGCGATTCGTCAGACGCTTCGGTTCATCGAGACTGGCCAGTTCGAGCGGTCCGAAAATTGATGGATTGCCCATGTCTTGCGGTCGTCGCTGGATTAGTCCTGACAAGACCGTGCACCTCCCATTCGCCCGTCGCTCTCCCTTTTTGCCCCCCCCCAATCGTGCAGGAGGCGTGCATGAGGCGTGCAGGAGGATCACGCAAAAACACGTTCAGTGTTCCGGGTGTGGATTCGGGATTGCCTGAACGAATTGACTGCCTGATACTCCCGCCCGGTCGGCAGTGCTGTCTGTATGACTAATGGTGTTGCCCCAATATCATGATTCCACCGGGTCGGGAGGCGCTTCGTGCTCATCGTTTTTGTCGTTGCCTATCTGGCAGTCACCATCAGCATCGGCCTGCTGGCCGCGCGCCGTGTGCATGGTTCGCGTGATTATCTGGTCGCAGGGCGCAGTCTGCCGTTGTATGTCAACGTGGCGACGGTGTTTGCCACCTGGTTTGGTGCCGAGGCGGTGCTCTCGATCAGTGCAACGTTCACGATGGATGGCCTGAGCGGAATTCCTGGCGATCCGTTTGGTGCGTCTGTATGCCTGGTGCTGGCAGCGCTGCTGTTTGCCCGACTGTTCTACCGCATGAATCTGCTCACCATCGGCGACTTCTACAAGCGTCGCTACGGCAAACTCGTGGAAGTCATGACGAGTGTGCCGATAGTTCTTTCGTATCTGGGCTGGACCTCGGCTCAGCTGACCGCGCTGGGATTGGTGATCCATCTGTTGACTGGTGGGGCACTCGAGTTGAATACCTCGATTCTGATCGGTGCGGTGATTGTCCTCGTGTACACAATCTTCGGTGGCATGTGGTCGGTAGCCATTACCGACCTGTTCCAGACCGTGATCATCATCATCGGTCTGTCACTGATAGCCTGGCTGGTCGGCGATCTTGCTGGCGGAGCCTCGAATGTCATTTCCCACGCTGTGGCGGACGGCAAGCTGGTGATGTTTCCCGCGGATATCGATGCGGCCGGACTATGGGCCATGGCGGGTGCATTTTTTGCCTTTGCCTTCGGTTCGATTCCACAGCAGGACGTGTTTCAGCGCATGACCAGTGCCAAGGATGAGGACACCGCAGTGCGCGGCACGATCATCGGCGCGCTGGTCTACTTCTGTTTTGCCTTTGTACCGATCTATATCGCCTATGCAGCACTGGTTGCGAATCCCTCACTCAGTGAACTGTTTGCCAACGAGGATGCTCGCGCTGTGCAGAGCATCCTGCCCAATCTGGTGCTCGGCGAGATGCCACTCTGGGCGCAGATCATGTTTTTTGGTGCACTGTTGTCGGCGATTCTTTCCACCGCAAGTGGTGCGCTGCTGGCACCGACTGCCACGTTCACTGAGAACATTCTCAAACCGTTTGTGCCGCATCTTGGCGACAAGCAATTCCTGTTGATCCTGAGGATCGTATTGCTTGCATTCACGACCAGCGCGCTCCTGTTTGCCCTGAACAGCAAGAGCACGATGTACGAGATGGTGCAGAATGCCTACAACGTCACGTTGACCGGCGCATTCATTCCATTGCTGGCGGGCGCCTACTGGAAGCGGGCAAGCACACAGGGCGCAGTGTGTTCAGTGGTGTTTGGCATCGGCACTTGGATGACGGCCGACATCGTCGCGGCGGATGCGATGATTCCGCCCAACCTTGTTGGTCTGTTTGCTTCAGCCCTGGGCATGCTGCTCGGTACCATGGCGCCGGAGTTCATCAAGCACAAAGGCATGTCCATCGAGCGTGCAACACATGCAGGTTCCAGCAAACATGCGCCAGGACACGGGCATGCGGTTGGTCATGTCGAACTCAAGCACTGAAGTGATGCGACTGTTTCGGTCGTCGTTGACAGGCCTCTTGATCGCCGCACTGGCGTCCTGTGCCAGTGGCGGGTCCATTGATGAAGCGATCAGGCCGGCGAAAACTGCCGAACCAGGGTTGACCGGCGCCGATCGTGATGAACATGGCTGTATTGGATCGGCTGGTTATCGCTGGTGTGCTCAAATGGCAACTTGTGTTCGCCCGTGGGAGCTGGCGGAACAGGAAGGCATTGAGAACGATGCCGAACACTTTGACCAGTTTTGTGGTGCACCGATCGACGAAGGCGACGGCGAGTGATCGCCTTTCTGCATACCTCTCCCATTCATGTGGACACCTTTGGCGGACTGATGCAGGTGCACGCGCCTGATTGTCGTGTTGAGCATCTTGTTGACGAATCGCTGCTCAGGGACGCACAGACGCTGGGCGTTGAAAATGCTGGTATCGTCTCGCGTGTGACCCAGCGCATGAAGGAAGCGTCGGAAAGCGGTGCCAGGGTTGTGGTGTGCACGTGCTCGACCATTGGCGGTATCGCCGAAAAGGTTGATGGGCATGGCCGATTTGTGTCGATGCGGATTGATCGTGCCATGGCGGATGAAGCCGTTGAAAAAGGTCAACAAATTCTGATCGTGGCCGCATTGGCCAGCACGATCGAACCAACACGGCGGCTGGTGGAAGACTCAGCCACTATCCGCGCACGACAAGTCAACATCCGTACGATGGTCGTGCAATCGGCGTGGCCGTTTTTCCTGAGCGGAGACCTCGCGGCGTACTACGCGCAGATTGAACACGCGATTCACGGTCAAGCGGGAAACACGGACGTCGTTGTGCTGGCACAGGCATCGATGGCGCCGGTTGCGGGCAGATTCATCGGCGACCACCTGCAGGTTTTGTCGAGTCCAGAACTGGGTGTGAGCAGAGCGATCCGGGTGATAGAAAACCTCTGACCCGATCAGCCGAGGGCGTTTTCCATCCGCATCCTCGACACAAATTCCAGGTGCCGATCGTGATCACCGGCAAAGCGCAGCACAAGATGACTTACACCGGCTGAAACAAATTCTGCCAGCCATGCAGCCAGGCCGTCCGGAGCTCCCGCATAACAGGCCTGTACACGACGCATCATGGCGACGGGGGCCGGCGCATAGTACTGACCCAGATAGGCATCAAGGATGCGCTCGGCTTCGACGGCGTCATCGTGCAGTGAGACCGTGCAATACATCGCGCCGGTCACCGCACTGACCCGGTTGGCTGATCGTGCGCTTGCTTGCACCTCAGCCCAGCGTTCGCCCCACACCTGCGCATTCGGGCCCAGCGGGAACCAGCCATCGTAGTGTTTGCCGGTTCGTTGCAGGCCGGGCAGGACGCTGGTGCCCATCCAGATGGGGGGACCACCGTGCCGGTAGGGCGTGGGGCCGAGCACCTGGCCATCGAGTAACCAGCGACCGCTACAGTGAACGGGTTCTCCAGTCCACAGCGCCCGGCAGAGTCGCAGCCCTTCCAGCGTACGACCCAGTCTTGATTCGAACGGCACACCGGCGGCAGTAAATTCGGCGCGAATCGCAGGCGTGTCGGCACCGATACCGACGCCGAGTATGAGCCGCCCCTCGCTGATCTGGTCAAGCGTTGCAACCTGTTGTGCCAGGACCACCGGGTTGCGCAGTACTGGCAGCAGGATGGCGGTACCCAGGCTGACACCTCTGGTTCTCGCGGCGACGGCAGCCAGGATGGTCAACGGATCGTGGCGTGGACGGGCCAGCAATGAGTCGCCAACCCATAGCGAGTCAAAACCCAGGGCCTCGGCATGTTCAGCCAGTCGCAGCAGCTCGCGGGTTTCGGGCTGACCATTCATCACCCGTTCTCGAGTGGGTAGCAGATAGCCAATGGAGGTTGTCATGAATGGCAATGTCCCAACATGTTCTTGAAAAGTCTTCGTTGTGCGAAGCTTATCGTCAATCATCTGCACCGCACACGTGACTGTCACCGATTTGTCATGTTTGATGGGTCCGATGACGCTTGGAGTCACACCAGAGCAGGAGAGCGGTCAAGTGGTTCGGATCGGGATCAACGGCTTCGGACGCATGGGAAGACTGGCCTTGCGTGCGGGCTGGCAGAAAGCACCGCTCGAGTTTGTGCAGATCAATGAGATTGGCTGCGATGCCCACGGTTCGGCTCACCTGCTTGAGTTCGATTCGATCCATGGCCGCTGGCCACACGATTGTCGCAGCGACGGCGATGCCGTTTTGGTTGATGGCACCGCCATGCGTTATTCGATGCAGGCAGATCTTGCGGCGGTGGACTGGTCGGGTTGTGAGATCGTCATCGAAGCCACCGGCAAGAACCACAAACACCCGGACACGTTGCAGCAGTACTTTGAACAAGGCGTTCGCAAGGTGCTCGTCGCTGCACCTGTCGATGGCGCGCTGAACATGGTCTATGGCGTGAATGATCACTGGTACGATCCAGTGAAACATCATCTGGTGACGGCGGCGTCCTGCACAACCAATTGCCTGGCGCCTGTGGTCAAGGTCATGCACGAGGCCATCGGCATCGTGCACGGCAGCATGACGACGATTCATGACATCACAAACACCCAGACGCTCGTTGACACTGGTCACAAGGATCTTCGACGCGGCCGTGCAGCCGGGCTGTCACTCATTCCAACCACGACCGGGTCGGCGCGCGCCATCACGAAGATCTTTCCGGAACTGGACGGCAAGCTGAATGGTCATGCGGTGCGTGTCCCGCTCCTCAACGCGTCGCTCACCGACTTCGTTTTCGAAGCCGCGAGGCCAGTGACAGCGGAGGAGGTCAATGGCCACTTCAAGGCGGCGGCGACGGGAACACTCAAGGGCATTCTGGGGTTCGAAGAGCGCCCGCTGGTGTCGGTGGACTATGTGAATGATCCTCGTTCGGCCATCATCGATGCGCTGTCGACCATGGTCGTGAATGGCACGCAGGTGAAAATCTATGCGTGGTACGACAACGAGTGGGGGTACGTCTGCCGAATGATTGATATCGCGCTCAAGCTTGCACGGGCGCTCTGAATCCCGCATGGACGCAGGCGTTCGCGGCTACCTGATCGTCACAGTCGGCTATTGGGCGTTTACGCTCACCGATGGTGCGCTTCGCATGCTGGTGGTACTGCACTTCCACCAGCTGGGTTATTCGCCATTCGAAGTCGCGATGCTTTTTCTGTTCTACGAGTTCTTCGGCATTGTCACGAACCTGTATGGCGGTTGGCTGGGTGCTCGCATCGGATTGAATCGAACCATGCATATCGGCATGGCGATGCAGATCATGGCGTTGTTAATGCTGACGGTCCCCGTGGGTTGGCTCTCCATTCCGCTGGTGATGACTGCACAGGCGCTATCGGGCATTGCCAAGGACCTCAACAAGATGTCGGCCAAGGGGAGCGTCAAGCTGCTGGTTGGTGATGACGATGGTTCGCGCCTCCTGAAATTTGTTTCCGTGTTGACCGGATCGAAAAATGCGCTGAAAGGTGCCGGCTTTTTTGTTGGCTCCGTGTTACTGGCGCTGATCGGTTTTCAGGGTGCCCTTTGGACTCTGGCTGCATTGCTGACAGTCGTGTTCGTACTGGCGCTGATCCTGCTGAGTACTGAGATCGGCAAGCGCA
>CAMDVY010000201.1 GCA_945878745.1 Klebsiella pneumoniae
CCGCCAGGGCACTTTCGCCCGTTCCTGACTCAGCAGCCAGGCGACCCCGATAAACACAAAGATACCCAGCACTGATTGCACTAACGATGCTCCCCGATTTCGAAGCGAGTCAGTACCGCCTCTTCGATCAATCCCCAATGACCAACGCCAACTTCCAGCGGCCGGTTCGACTCATTTTGCCCGACGTAGCTGGCGCGAAACTCAGCCTCCTGGGGACTGAGTCTGATCTGTACTTCCCGATAGCCGACATAAAACCCGGCGATGGGGTAGATGGCTTTGTAGACCGCTTCCTTGGCGCTGAACACGATGGTCGCCAAACGCAGAAAGTCTGCGTCCAGATCGTGCAGCGCCTGGCTTTCCGTCTCGGTCAGAATTCTCTCGGCCGCGCGAACCGACAACCTGCCGAATTGTTCAATATCAAGCCCCAGACCAGACAGGCTGCCACTCACCGCGGCACCAGCCAGGTGTCGACTATGGGTGAGGCTTCCACAAATTCCGACCGGCCAGAGTGGTGATCGGCTTGCTCCTGTCAAAACGGGGCCGGTCGGAAGTCCGCGCGCCGCCATGGCTCGGCGGGCGCAGTATCGCCCGGACGAAAACTCCTCGCGGCGGCGATGCCCTCGACCCTCAGCCAAAGGCAATTCGACGGGCAGAAGGTGATGGCATCGGTCGGTGATTGGCGCGATAAAAATGGTTGAGTGCGCACTGTAAGGGAACACAGGCTGATCCGCATCGAGTCCACTTTCCATCAGCACCGTCAATGAATTACCGCACCAAGTTAAGACAATTCGGCAATTGTGGTTGATCCGTGTGGCAGATACCATCCGGCCTCATGACAAGTTCACCCCAAAGCGCGCCCCCAGGTTCACCAAGACTCATCCTGTTGAACGGCTCCTCGAGCGCCGGAAAAACGACGCTCGCCCTGAAACTTCAGCAATTGCTGAACGAGCCTTTCCAGCACATCGCACTTGACCAGTTTCGAGACGGCATGGCCGGCCGCTTTCGCGGCTTCAATTCGCCACCTGAGAGCCCGGGCGGCCTCGGGCTGAATATCGTGCCACTGGATACCGACGAGGGTCGCCTGACACACATCCAGTTCGGCGCTTATGGTGAGCAGATGCTGCGTGGCATGCGTCGAGCAATTGCCGCGTTTGCGCTTGCCGGCAACAACGTAATCATCGACGACCTGCTCTTCAAGCGGGCTTACCTGCTCGACTATGTCGAAGCGCTGGCAGGCCTGAATACCTGGTTTATCGGCGTTCGTTGCAGCCGTGATGTCGTGCAGGAACGGGAAGGCAAGCGCATGGGTCGATTTCCCGGAACTGCGATCTCGCATTTCAGGCAAGTCCATGCACACGGCGCTGCTTACGACCTTGAAGTTGACACGTCTGCGACGTCTCCTCGCGATTGCGCTGAGGCCATCATTGCGCGACTACAACGACCGCCGGAGAGTTTTCCGTGTCTCGCGCGAGCTTTGACCTCAGACAGATCGTGATTTCAACCGAGCCTCGATAAGGGGCAATCGGTCATTCCCGAAGTACATGTCCGTTCCATCGATGAAAAATGTCGGTGACCCGAAGCCACCTCGTTCGATCAACTCTTCGGTATTGGCTCTCAAGCGATCCTTGTAAGAGGTACTCTCGATAGCGGAAAAAAACCGTTCAACGTCGAGTCCCAGATCCATGACGATTGGCGCGATCACCTCAGATTGGGAGATGTCTTTGAGTTCACGCCAGTACGCTGTAAAAAAAGCGCGCGCGTACGGCACCAGGCAATCCTGCTCAAGCGCAAAAAAGGCGCCTCGCATGACCTTGACCGAGTTCACCGGAAACACCGGCGGAGTCCCGATTTGAACGCCGACATGTCTGGCCCAATCCTGCAGATCCTTGCCGTAGTACTTCTGTTTGGCCGGAACAGGTTTTTCGCGATTCTGGTACACGCTCGGATTAACGGCGTTGAAAACGCCACCCACCAGAAACGGTCGATACACAACTTCACAGGACACGCGAGGCAGCATCTGCTGCAGTGATTCAAAACCCAGCCAGGTCCAGGGACTTGAACAGTCGAAGAACATCTCCAGCTTGTGCATCGTCAGTCCCTGCCTGCGTCGCGGTCATCATACGAGGTAACGGAGCCATGTTGACATGTTCGAGCCGGACAGAGCAGATTGCCCGGATCTGCAGATGAGGAACGATCATGTCGGCCGACCGTTTGCGTGCGCTGGTTGAATCCGCGAAGCGCATTGTCTTCTTTACTGGCGCAGGTATCAGCACCGAGTCCGGCATCCCGGACTTTCGCAGCCCAGGCACGGGGCTGTGGACCAAGATGAAACCTGTCCAGTTCCAGGATTTCATGGCTTCCGATGATGTACGTCAGGAGTCCTGGCGTCGTCGCTTCGACAGTGAGCGTGTGATGGAAAACGCCAAACCCAATCGTGGTCACTTCGCGGTGGCTCTGCTGGTAAATACGGGCAAGGCGACTGCGGTGATCACCCAGAATGTGGACAACCTGCACCAGAATTCGGGAATCAATCCGCAGCAGGTCATCGAACTCCACGGCAACGCGACCTACGCCCATTGTCTGCGTTGTTTCACAAGCTACGAACTCGCAGCCGTGGAGGCGGACTACCGACGCATTGGTCGGGTCGAAGACTGCACGCGGTGCGGCGGCATCATCAAGAGCGCAACGATTTCCTTCGGGCAATCCATGCCGGAACTCGAGATGCAACGTGCACAGGAAGAGACCGAAGCCTGTGACCTCATGATCGTGCTGGGTTCTTCTCTGGCCGTGTTTCCTGCAGCGGGCTTTCCCGAATACGCCAAACGACGAGGCGCTGGACTGGCCATCGTCAATCGTGAACCAACACCACTGGATAACATCGCTGACGTGGTGGTTCATGACAGCATCGGTACGACGATGGGTTATGTCGCCGGCGTGAACTGACGGGGGTTCTGGACGGCAGACGAGTCAACGATCGGTTGCCAATTGCACCAGTTGTTCAGCAAATCGCTCGATATCGGCGAGCTTGTTACAGGTCAGGACGGCGCGACAGTGTGGCGAGTACTCGTGCAAAACGCAGTCTCCGGTGTCCCAGCGATCCCGGGTTTCCGGCGTCAACCACCAGGCCTGACCCGCTTGTTTGGCCATGCTGCGAAACAGGTCAGCACGCGAAGGAAAGTGGTTCGAACGTGCATCGCCCAGGAAGACCAGTACCGATTTTCGATTGATGTCCCTCGCGGCCAACAGCTGCAGATCATGCATCGCCCGACCGTAGTCCGTAGTACCCCGCCCATGCAGCAAAACCGCTGTCTCGATCGCAGTGTTGTGATCCTTGTTTTTCATCAAGTCGGTGATTTCTCCTAGCTGACTGGAGAACGCAAAACTCCGGACACCGGGTAGCACCGTGCCCAGCTCGTACAGCAGCAGCAACAGGAATCGGGCGATCTGTGCAACCGAGTTACTGATGTCGCAGACCAGGAAAATGCTTGCCTTTTCACGTTTCTGACGACGCCAGTAGATGTTCACCGGCGCACCATCGTAAGCCACATTCCGGCGCAACATCCGGCGAATATCCAGCTGACCGCGATGGTCGCGGCGTCGTTTACGCCGATAGCGCCGCGACAACCGGTCAGCCAGCTTTTCTACAACACGTTCAACCTCGGTGTGATAACCCGGCGGTAGTTGTTGCAAGTTGGCTGCGAGCGCCGCTTTGAGCAGCGAGCGCTGGCCGGTGGCATCGACCGTCAGACGGTACTGAGTATCGACATAGTCCTTGATCTGCTGGGTCAGGTATTGGCGAACATAAGCAGCCGCGCTGGCTACCGCGCCACCCGAACCTCGCAATCCATCGAGGGTCGGCAGACCCATTGCCAATGCCCCGGCGTTGATCAGCGGTGGTTTGTCGCGCAGATGCTGCATCGCATCGAGTGCGTCACGATCCACTGCACCGACCACACGACGAGACAATTCGGTCAGATCATCCCGGAGCACCAACCCGACGACTTCGGCCAATGCCGGATGCGCAAGCTGGCGTACCTGGACCAAAAATTCTTCTGCATCGATTTGTCCCAGCACACTTTGCCTGGGCTTGGTGTGTACGGGCAAGCCGTCAAAAAAGGTTGGAAAACAACGATCAAAGGCATCTTTTTCGGACACTGACTTGGCCAGCGTCAACCGCAGCGCATCCTGCAGCAGACGGCGGTCTGACAAACCCACCTGCTGTACAACGGCCAGCGCATCAAGGGTCTCGGCAGGCGAAACCTCCACATCGGCAGCGCGCAAAGCATGAACGAAACGGTTCAGGGTGAGATCCATGGCAGTCATTGTATGCTGAGCGACCATGAGCGAGACCATTCCCCATGATCCGGCGACGCTGATCAACCTGATCGTTGATTTGGTGCCGCAGTGGCGACGGTCTTCCGTGACCATCGAAGCCCATCTACCCGGTGGGTACGCACACGCGAACTACCGTGTGCGTGTCGATGATCGACGGTTTGCACTGCGCGCCCCAGGCACTCTCCCCCACCTCGCTGATCTGGCCTTTGAAGCCCAATGGCTCACCGGCTTGCCAGCGGATATTGGCGCTCGCACGGTGGCTTACGATGCCGCGACAGGTGCGCTCCTGACGGCCTGGATCGATGCCCCATTGCTGGCCGAAACACAGAGTTCTCCCGCGGAGCTGGTGAATTACCTTGTTGACCTGCACAGTCGTTTGCCAAAAACAGAGCGACGCTACAACCTGCTCGCGAGGGTCAATGGCTGGCTCGCACAATCGCATTTGGAAGGCATCCAGGGCCACGCTGTAACGCGTGCGCGCAATCGATTATCCCGGCATGACGTTCCCGCGCAGACTGCCCACAACGATCTCAACCCCTGGAACATTCTGTGTGAAGCCGGTGGCTGGCGCACGCTCGATTGGGAATGGGTAGGCACCAACGACCCATTCTTCGATCTGGTGACGCTTGGCCTGGGTGTCAAGGTTGATGAACTCACCTTGCAAGAGATGGCTCACCACTACGCGGACAGAACCCGACTGGCGACAGGAACGGTGGCTGACAGGCTGGACCACGCAATCTGCGGTTTCTGGCTACGCGAGTACGCCTGGGCAGAACATGAAGTCAGGGCAGGCAACAGTCGAGCGGAAGTGCTGGCACAACGCGACGACGCGCTTGCGCAGCTCTGTCAGTTGTAGGACTTCAGGGATCACGATCAACCGAGCTGACGCACAAAACGCAGGGCTTGTTGCAGGCGAGACCCGACCGGTCCACTGACTTCGACCCACGGCGCCTGCGATACAGACAGACTTTGGCGATACAGTTCGTGCAGCCGTTCTCGATCATGGGGATTCTCGCGCAGGGGATCAGGCTCCCAGGGGATATCCGGCGAAGTGAGTATCCATATTCGGGGGGGCTGCAGATTCCACAGCTGAGCAAGCGTTTCCGGCCAGACCTGGAAGCGTTCCTGCAGCCAGATGCGAATCACCAGAAGATCGGTGTCAGCGACGACCCAACCGCTGGTCGATTGCAGTGCAAGTCTTTCCCGCCGGTTCTGTTCGTGCCCGATGGCGACCACATCATCCAGGTCATAGAGCGCTCCCGGTGCCAGCAGGTCACGAGAGGCCTCGGTGACCAGTTGGCCCGGTAACGCCTCCGCAAGCGCCTCCGCGAGTGTTGTCTTGCCGGTGCTCTCCGCACCGGTAATCGCTATCAATCGAATGTTCAATGTACTGAAGTGCCAGGCGAAGGGGCCACCAGTCCGCTGCGTTTCATGCTGACCATCCACTCACGATAGCCCTGCACCGCCATCACCAGATAGACCGCATAGAGCAGCGCGTAGGGATAGATGCCCTGTAAAAAATACAGCCCCACGCTCAGCACGTTCACCAGCAGCCAGATCAACCAGTTCTCCACCAGCTTGCGTGCGCTCATCCACATGGCGATGAAACTCAGGGTCGTCGTGATGGAGTTGAGGATGACCTGTTGGGCGCTCGTGTAGTGGGACAACAGCCCGATCATG
>CAMDVY010000202.1 GCA_945878745.1 Klebsiella pneumoniae
ACGGGGTGGTCACAGCCAACCCCTGCGAGAGGCTGCGATTCAAGCGCCACCAGATCGTGGAGAAGGTCCCGTACACCCGAGAGGAACGAGACGCCCTGCTCTCTCAACTGGCAGGTACACAACGTACATTCTTCGCCTTGGCCTTTGCCACAGGTATGCGGTCGGGCGAACTACTTGCCCTGCAACCGCGGCACCTGTCCCGCCCCTTCATCCGAGTAGAACAAGTGCGCGCAGCCGGGCGAATCGAAGCACGGACGAAGACCCACAAGCCGCGCAACGTCTACGTCCCGGCGGACCTGTGGGAGTTGCTGGAGCCGCTCCGGTTCCAAGTATGGCTATTTCAATGGGATGGCAATCCCTACACCCAAGGGAACCGACTGATGGAACATTTTGCCAAAGCCCACAGGCTGGCAGGGGTAGAGCGCCGGGCAGGTCCTTACCCTTGGCGCATGTCGTATATCTCATGGTTGCTGGCGGACGGCGTGCGCCCAGACTTGGTGTGTCAGCAGACCGGCCACGATGTACGCACGATGCTCAAGCACTACGCACGCTTCATTCCGAAGCATGACGACAGCGCCAGCATCGAGCGAGCATTCCGGGGTACAAACGGGGGTACAAACTAACCAGTTCGAACGTAAATAACTTTGTAAATCAATGGGATAATTGGTCGGAGTGAGAGGATTTGAACCTCCGGCCCCCACGTCCCGAACGTGGTGCTCTACCAAGCTGAGCTACACTCCGATGCGATTTTTCAAACCCCGCGGGCCCTTGACGTCCGGGGGCCGTCCGGGCTGCGCAGTGTAGAGGGCAGTGTCCTGCGCCTCAACCACGTCACAACGATAAACCGCCAGATCCGGACTGCCTATCGGTACTGCGCATTGAGCACCCCGCCGCTTCCGCTTAAGCTCCTGCAACATTCTTCCCCGGAGGCACCGCATGGGCTCTTTCGACATCAAAGGCCGTCATATCGCCATTACCGGCGCGTCTTCGGGATTCGGCCATCACTTTGCAGGCGTACTCGCTGCCGAGGGCGCACGGGTTTCATTGGGCGCTCGTCGAACCGACAAACTGGAGGCGCGGGTCACCGAAATTCGCGCGACCGGCGGCGAGGCTGTGGCCCTGCCCCTGGATGTGAGGAACAAGCCGAGCATCTATGCCTTCATCGACCAGGCCGAGGCATCGTTCGGACCCATCGATGTCCTCATCAACAACGCAGGTGTTGAAGCAGGCGCCAAAACCTACGTCACCATCGATGAGGATGATTGGGACTTTGTTTTCGAGACCAACCTCAAGGGCGCGTGGCTCACTTCCAAGGCGTACACAGAAAAGGTGATTGCCAAGAAGCGATCCGGCGGCAACATCATCATGATCTCCTCCATCACAGACAAGCGAACCATCAAGGGTCAGTTCCCTTATGCCGTTTCGAAAGGTGCACTCACCCGAATGACCGAGGTCATGGCACTGGAAGCCGCCAAGTACAACATCCGAGTCAACGCCCTGGCGCCTGGCTACATCCTCACCGACGTCAGTCGCCTGCTGCTTGAAAGTGCCCAGGCTCCGGAATTCGTCAAAGGCATACCCATGCGTCGATTTGGCGAATTCGAAGATCTTGATGGTCCGCTGTTGCTGCTCGCCTCGGACGCCAGCAGTTACATGACCGGTTCCGTTGTCGTCATCGACGGCGGCCACATCTGTGCTTCACTCTAGGGAAATTTAATGACAGCCATTCGACCGTACACAATCAACGTCAACCCCGCCGATATCACGGATCTCAAAGCGAGGCTGGCCCGCGCCCGATTTCCTGACAAGGAAACGCCAACGGACTGGAGCCAGGGAATTCCGCTGGCCTACGTGCGGGAACTGACCAGCTACTGGCAGAACACCTACGACCATAACCGCCTGGCGACCCGTTTGAATGCCTACCCGAACTTCATCACTGAACTCGATGGGCTCGACATTCACTTCATGCACATCCGCTCACCACACGCCGATGCAAAGCCACTGCTCCTCACCCACGGCTGGCCCGGCTCAGTGGTGGAATTCCTCAAGGTCATCGAACCACTCACTCGCCCCGAATTACATGGCGGCAGTCCCGCTGACGCATTTCATCTGGTGTCCCCCTCTCTCGCAGGGTATGGCTTTTCCGGCAAGCCGACCAAAACTGGCTGGGGCGTGCAGAAAATGGGGCTGGAGTGGGGTCATCTCATGGCGCGTCTGGGTTACTCCGCCTATCTCGCCCAGGGCGGCGACTGGGGTTCTCTGGTCACCAGCCAGGTGGCGCTTCAGGATCCGCAGCATTGCAAGGGTATTCACCTCAACATGGTGGTGGCGCCACCCGACCCGGAAACCATGAGTTCATTGACGCCTGTGGAACAGTCAGCGCTGGCCGGCATGAAGCACTACCAGGACTGGGATAGTGGTTATTCAAAAGAGCAAAGCACACGACCCCAGACGGTAGGCTACGGCCTGGTCGACTCACCGGTTGGTCAGATGGCATGGATCATGGAAAAGTTCTGGGCCTGGACTGACTGTGATGGACACCCGGAGAACGTCCTTACGCGCGACGAAATGCTCGACAACGTCATGGTGTACTGGCTTAACGCGGCAGGCGCATCTTCTGCACGGTTGTATTGGGAGAGTTTTGGAGCTGGTTTCACCGACACGGTAACAACGCCGATGGGGGGCCGTATTTTTCCAAAGGAGATTTTCCGGGCGTCGAAGCGCTGGGCACTGAAACGCTATCCCAACATCGTGTACTGGAACGAACTCAACAAGGGTGGTCACTTCGCAGCCTTTGAACAGCCCACGCAGTTTGTCACCGAGGTACGCAACTGTTTTCGGAACATCGCGCTTTGACCGAACTGTGGCGGCCGTCCGAAAATCAGGTCAAGCGCAGCCAACTGGAGGCTTTTCGTCATCGCGCAGAGAATGCCTCTCGACTGGAGCTACCGGATTACCAGGCGCTGCACCGATGGTCGATCAATCATCGGGCAAAGTTCTGGCAGCTGATCTGGGATGTCTGCGAGGTTCACTCTGCGAAGCTTGCAGACAATATTCTGGAGAATGACCGGTTCCTCGAAGTCCGCTGGTTTGCCGGTGCGCGGCTCAACTTTGCGGAAAACCTGCTCCGGCGCCGCGACGATGAGGTCGCTATCGTCTCTGTACTCGAGTCCGGTGCACGTCGGGAACTGACCTGGCTCGATTTGTATCAGCAGACTGCTCGTCTCGCGCATGCCATGCGCGCACTCGGGGTTCGACCTGGGGATCGTGTCGCAGCATGGATGCCAAACGTTCCGGAAACGGTTGTCGCCATGCTGTCAGCAGCCAGCATCGGCGCCATATTCTCTTCATGTTCACCGGACTTTGGCACTGTGGGCGCCCTGGACCGATTCGGCCAGATCGAACCAAGCCTGCTGATCGCCTGCGATGGTTATTTCTACAACGGCAAGCGCATCGAGATCACCGACAAGGTGGCAAACATCGCAGGTCAGATTCCATCGATCAAGACAGTACTCTGGGCTTCAGTGATCGATGCAATCCCTGACGGGGGTGAACGGCTCGACAAGATACTCAACGCAAACGTCACACCGCACATTACCTTCGAACAACTGCCCTTCGATCATCCGCTCTACATCCTCTATTCCAGTGGTACTACGGGAAAACCCAAGTGCATTGTGCATGGCGCCGGTGGAACACTGCTTCAGCACATGAAGGAACATCGGTTGCATCTGGATCTGTCCGAACAGGACATCCTGTTTTTCTTCACGACGGCGGGCTGGATGATGTGGAACTGGCTGGCGTCAGCGCTGGCCACGGGCTGCCGGATTGTTCTCTACGACGGCTCACCCTTTTTCCCAAACCCTGCGGCGATGTTCGATCTTGCGGTGCGCGAACGTGTCAGCGTCTTCGGCGTCAGCGCCAAATTCCTGCAGAGCGTCGAAAATCACGGCGTACGCCCGCGGGAAACACACGACCTTTCTGCGATTCGGATGCTGATCTCAACGGGTTCTACCCTCCCCCACGAGGGCTTTCGCTATGTCTATCGCGATATCAAGGCCGACCTTCACCTGGTCTCCATGAGCGGCGGCACCGATCTGATCTCATGCTTCATTCTGGGCAATCCGCTGTTGCCTGTATTCGAGGGTGAACTGCAATCCGCAGGTCTGGGCATGTCGGTAGAAGTCTGGGATGACGAAGGCCAGCGACTACACCGGCAGAAAGGTGAACTGGTCTGCACCCGGCCGTTCCCATCGGCACCCATCGGTTTCTGGAAAGACCCCAACAACGATCGCTACCGCGCAGCATATTTCGAACGCTTCCCGGGGGTGTGGGCCCACGGTGACTTTGCGGAAACCACCGAACACGATGGGTTCATCATCCATGGTCGCAGTGATGCGGTGCTCAATCCTGGCGGTGTCCGAATTGGTACCGCAGAGATCTATCGTCAGGTGGAGACCTTTGCCGAAGTCCTGGAAGCAGTCTGCATCGGCCAGGATTGGGATGGCGATACGCGGGTCGTTCTGTTTCTTGTACTCAGGCCGGATGTCAAACTCGAAGACGCGCTTGTGCAAGCCATTCGACAACGCATTAGAGAACAGGCGTCGCCCCGACATGTGCCAGCAGTCATTCTCTCGGTGCCGGATATCCCACGAACCATGAGCGGAAAAATCGCCGAACTGGCAGTCCGCGATGTTGTCCACGGCCGTGAGGTCAAGAACACCAGCGCGCTGGCCAATCCTGATGCCCTGCGCCACTTCGCGAACAGAATCTGAACCTGCGACTGACCTGAATCAACAATCCAGTGAGCGTGAAGATGAGTGAAGCCAATTCAGCAGCAAGCACCCCACGACGCGAACCACGCGACCCCAGCATCCGCAGCTGATCATTCCCATGGTCGCAGCAAACGGGGTATCGCACCGCTACAGGCGCTGCGATATAACATCGACAAGGCAGCCTTTACGCGGTGCAGATACATCGGCGTTGGTGCTCACATCCTTCTCTTTGCCCTGCTGACCTGACAGCCAACAGGATGCTGAACAAGCAACCTGTTGCACCGGCCAGGGATGGCCGGTCCGCAAATCCAGCATGAAAATGCTGGATTTGACGCAAGCGGTCGAAGCCCGCGACTGCGAAAAAGTCCAGGAATGGATTTTTTCAGCACCCTGCTAACCTCGATCAGACAACAATTTTGCAACACGACATGGTGCGAAGGGGTGTTCAGGGCTTCGGAACGATTGATCGAAGAGAGGGCGGGGACAACAGCGGAAATCAATCTGTAAGGCCATAACCAATGAAGTTGGCAGATTCAATCCATTGTAGGAGCGATCTCCTGATCGCGATCTTTGATGAACCCAACAATCGCGGTCAGAGACCGCTCCTACAATGAGACCACCGCTTTCGTTGTGATGGGTGGAGTGCCTGGAACTCTACCGACTATTGTCGAATCAAGGCTAACTGGTGGGCGGCTTGACGCGGTGGATCAGAATTCCGGACAACATGTTGAGACCAGCCACAACCCATAACGCGCCGGTGTATTCGCCCGTAACATCCCGATAAACAGAGACCGCGTAAGGCGCAATGGCGCCCAACAACAAAGCAAAGGGCAATGCAGCGCTACGTACTGCGCCCAGGTGGCGACGGCCAAAAAAGCTACCCCAGATCACTTCCTGCATAGGAATCATGCCCCCCCAGGCGAGTCCGAGCAGCACGAGGCCCGCAAACGCACCGGTCAGCGAGCCAGCATTCACCGCAGTGACAATGAGCGCCAGACTGACGCCTGTCATCGACGCACTGATCGCGGCCAACGGCTTCACCGGGAAACGATCGATGTAAAATCCCCACACGGGCTTCGATAACATGGCGGGAATCGACGCCACGACCATCGCCAGCGCCGCATCCGATCTAGAAAATCCAGCATCAGTCATCATCGGGATCATGAGCAGCAGAACCACTACGATGTTGATCGAGAAAAAGCCGAACGCAATGACCAACGCGTAGAACGACCAGGTTCGTA
>CAMDVY010000203.1 GCA_945878745.1 Klebsiella pneumoniae
GAGGGCTCTCCTGAGCCCGATCTTGATTCAACCGCGGTCGGGAGACCGCCTACCGGTGATCCACAAATACATGCTCTTTTGCGAGCCACATCGTTGACCGCTTGAAGTCGATGAACTTCGCTTCGTCTTCAATGGCCCGCTGATTGGCGAGCTTGCGTTCAGGCGTGACCACGCTGGTTACACCACGATCAAACCACAGCTCTGCGTGGCCAGCATAAGCGTCGACCTGCGTGCCACGTGCTTTGCGCAAGTCCGATTCAATCTCGTCCTCCACCCGATGCACTTGCACGTAACGCGCGATACCTGAACCCGCTGCCTGTCTGCGAATGAGTGGCCCGTGGTTTGAATACCAGTAGCGCTGCATCGCGGCTTCCGTGAGTTCCGCTCTGGCACGCAATGGAAAGTACAGCTTCACGTAACCGCTGCGTGGTGTCGCAACGATGTTTTCAGGCGTGGGATTGACCTGTGGATATTCGTGGCCAAGCCACAAGGGTGAATGAGCAAGATCGATGAACTTCGATTCGTCGTCCACCAGGGCCGCCCCGGCAGCACGACCCTCTGCGTTGCTGGTGGCTGCTACCAGGGCGTCGCGACTTACGAACCAGACTTCAGCGACTCCGTCATAGATCGGTTCCATGCCACCTCGCGCTGCACCCATCGCTGCGTTGGCGGGCTCGTCATGCATCGTGTGCACCTGCACGTAACGAAGCATGTTGAGCTTTCGCGCAAAGCTTGCCACCAGCGGACCGTGCTCTTCTCGCCAATAGCGATAGAACTCATCAGCACTGAGCTCTTTCTTCTTTCTGAGCAGGAAAGTGATGCGAATCATGCGCCCCCCACTTCGCGAGTCAGACTCACGAACGAGCGATTCACGAAGCCGGCCGGATCACCATGAATGGAATCAAAATCTGCTGTTGGTTTGGCCGCTATCACCTCTTCCAGCGTCTTGCCATCTTTAACCATCTTCAGAATGCGGCCGCGAACCGTTTCGAGCATCGCCACATACGCAACCAGTTTTTCGTGGTTGGTCACTTCTCCATGCCCGGGAATGACCACGGTCTGTGGATTGATTTCTGCCAGCACCGCCTTGCAGAACGTGATCACGCCGCTTAGATCACCGCCGTTGTCTGCGTCGATGAACGGGTAGCCGGAGTTGTTGAAGACATCACCCAGGTGCACCGCGTTATCGGTGCGAAAGATGATGGCCGTGTCGCCGGTCGTGTGCGCCGGACCTGCATGGACCAGGTCGACTTGCTGACCGTTGAAATGAAACTGCATCCGATCGTCATAGGTGATGTGCGGGAGTGCGTTGGCAGGATAAGCCTGCTGTTTGTACTGCATCCCCACCAGATTGATGACATGGTCGTCCAACATCATCTTTCGGGAATTGCTCTGGCTGACCAGCCAGGTGCCTTGCGGACCCAGTGCGAGGTTGCCTTCGGCATGGTCGAAGTGCCAGTGCGTGTTGACTGCGAAGTTGACCCCCTTGCCACCGAGCTCGCCAATGGCGGCCTGGATCTTGGGAATCATCTGCGGAAACTGATCGTCGACGACCAATACACCGTTGGTGCCGGTGCTGACCGCGATATTGCCGCCAATACCAAAGAGCACATGCAGGTTGTCGGTGATTTTTTGTGTCTTGATCTGGGCTGTATCGAAATCCCAGCCAAAGGACGTCATCAGTTGATCAAGATTCATCGCGTCATGCGCACGAACGCTCATGAACGGAATGCAGGAAACAAGCAGAACGAGTGTGAAGCGAAGTAGTCGCATGGTGGTCCCTCCCTCAAGGTGGACTGACGTTACTCAATCCACCTCCCTCCACGCAAGCAACCTCTCCAAAACGCTTAGAAACTCCGCCCGGGATTATCCCAGCTGGACGCAAACTCGATCCCTGGCGCAGCAGCGGTAGACACGACTTTGTCCCCCCGGGTGATTGGGCTGCCACCCGAAACACGATCAGCGATGCTGAACTTGTCGGCGACTTCCGAAACACGCAGCTGACCGATTTCGGTTTCACTGGAGCCCAGGCTGATACCGGTATCGGGATCGATAAGGTCTTCACCACGTCGCATGATCTTCAGCATTTCGCCAACCTTGACCACATCCGATCCAACGTTTGACCAGACCCGATTGCCTTCGGTCTTGATGACACTGCCGCTAGCTGGTGCCGCACCAATCTGCTTCACCAGTTCGTAGATGCCTTTGTTGATCCCCGCAATGACCGCCTGGCCAATCGGCGTCTTGGAGAAATTACCCAGGAACCCACCGAGCGCACCAGCGCTGCTGAAACCTGCGCCGCCAAAGGTGAGCCCGCTTTCCTTGATCACGGACTCGATTTGCTTGGTGTAGATGATTTCACTCGTTTCGGCATTGATGAGGCGGAAGTTCATACCGACTCGACCCTCGCCCTTCTCGAAACCAACACCACCCAATACCGGCACCCTGGACGAAACCAGTGCGCCCAGACCACCACCCGAACCCTTGGTCTTGGCTTCGTAATCGGTAACAACCACCTGCACGAGATATTGCGCGCCGAGCACGTTGCCGGTTTTTGCGCCTGATGGCTTGGCAATTCGCCCTCCGGAGACCAGGTCCTGCTCCTTGAGCACTTCCCCCAGCACGTTCCGTTCAACCAGGCGGAAGCGGCCGGAGCGATTAAGCACGTCCACCACAATGGCTTCGATACCGTTCACGGGCACCGTGTTGGCGTTGTCATACGACCAGCTGTAGCTCGAACCATCAGCACCGGTGGAGGTGAAGCTGGAAGACGAACTGTTGTTGTCTACACTCAGCACACCCAATCGCGATCTGGCACCGTTGTATTCACCCCACTCCAGGTTCAGCAGGTACTTTGTCTCGATGGCATCAATGCTGGCCGGCAGAGGCACCTTGCTCTTCGCCCCAACTGCGTAGGCGAGGTAATCCGCCTGGACACCCATCGTCAAAGAGGCAAGAGCAATGCCCAGTCCATAGATAACGCGCTTGAGATACATGCGATTCTCCTGTTTCGCCAATAAAGTCAGTAAACCAGATGCTCCACGTGCTGGCAAAGCCAGCCCGGTCAATCGGGCAGCCCCAGAATACGCTTGGCGATGATGGTGAGCTGAACTTCCGACGTACCACCTTCAATCGAGTTGGCCTTCGAACGCAGCCAACCTTGCGTGGTTTCAAGTTCGTCTGCCGCGACCGTGTTCGCACTCCAGCCAACAGCCTGCGTACCCATGGCACGCAGCATCAGTTCGTAACGGTTCTTGTTCTGTTCGGTGCCGTAGTACTTGAACATGGACGAGACGGCGCCAGGCGCAATGCCCGCAGTCGCTTCTTCCTGGGAGCGCCTGAGCGTGAGCGCAAAACTGCGGTCATTGATGCGATGCCTGAGCAGATCCTGGCGCAGCGCCACATCATGAATCTCGCCGCCGAGGTATCGTTTGGCGAGGTCCTCAAGGCTCTCTGAATTCTGCCCACGATTGCCGATACCGCCGATGCTGGTGCGCTCGTACTGCAGAAGGCGCTTGGCCACCGTCCAGCCTTCATTCACGTTGGAGACCACGTTGGTCTTCGGTACTCGCACACCATCGAGGAATGTTTCACAGAACGGGGAGAGTCCGCTGATCAGCAGAATGGGTTTGACAGTGACGCCAGGCGTGGTCATGTCGAAGAGGATGAACGTTATGCCCTGATGCTTGGGGGCATCCGGCGCAGTCCGCACCAGGCAGAACATCCAGTCCGCCTTGTCAGCACCCGAAGTCCAGATCTTCTGACCGGTGATGAGGTAATCATCACCATCGCTCACCGCGCTGGTTCGCAGGCTGGCAAGGTCCGATCCCGAACCGGGCTCGCTGTAACCCTGACACCACCAGATCTCGCCACGGGCGATCTTCGGCAGGTGCCGCAGCTTCTGCTCTTCATTGCCATATTCGAGCAGCGCTGGCCCGATCATGCTGATACCCATGCCCACATGCGCCGGTCGTGCGTTGATGCGGCGCAGCTCTTCTTGCAGAACCTGGTTCTGTGCCTTGTCGAGACCCGCACCACCGTAGGCTTTGGGCCAGGTCGGCACGACAAATCCGCGTTCGGCCATGCGTTCCAGCCAAAGTTTCGATTCCGGATTGCGCCAGACCGCACGTTTGCCGCCGCCGGGATACTCGTCCGCTGGCATGGGGGTTTGCATGGATGGGGGACAGTTGGCTGCGAGCCAGGTTCGAACGTCGCGACGGAATTCGCTGAGCGCGGCGGTGCTGGTCATTCTCGGGTTTCTCACTGCGAGGGTGGCATGCAGTCTATCAGGCGAGCTGGTGGTTGCGCGCCACCTCGAGCTGATCCAACGCCTCGAGTCCTTGGCAGCGTGAGATGCGCCGTGTATATCTGTAGCAGGGACCACGGGAGAGCAGGGTTGGCAATCGCAGAGTCACAGATCGAACGCAAAGGCCTGTCACGTTGGGTCATGGCGAGTTACGGTGCGCCCGCCATGCCGTTATCGATGATGGCACTGCCACTGGCCGTCTATCTGCCGGCCGTTTACGCCGATGCCAACGGCTTCGGTCTGTCGCTGGGTTTTGTGATGCTGATGCTCGCTCTGTCACGCGTGTTTGACGGGGTGACGGATCCCATCATCGGATTCATTTCAGATCGCGCACGTACTCGATGGGGCAGACGCAAACCTTTCATCCTGGTCGGCACCCCGATTTTTATCGCTGGCGTCTGGTTGCTGTGGATTCCACCCATCGAATTTTCCGAAGTCGAGTTCCTCGGTTTCACCATGAATACTGGCTATCCCTGGTTGCTGGGTGCCCTCGTGCTGATGTACATCGGCTCGACCATCAAGGATGTGCCTTACAGTGCCATGGGCGCGGAACTGGCGCGTGACTACCACGAGCGAACGCTGGTCATGAGCTGGCGAGAAGCCTTCGCGGTTTCCGGCTCCTTGCTTGGTGCATTCACGCCAGCCATCCTGGTGTTCTTCGGCTACACCAAACCCACCGACAACGTGTATGTACTGACAATCTTCACCGCCATCGTCATGCCGATCTTTGTGTTCAACCTCTTGTTCAGCGTGCCGGAAGCACCGGTCACCGAGGCAGACACCCGGCGCGTTCCATTCCGGGAGAGTTTATGGGCGTTGTGGGGGAACGAACCATTTCGTGCACTGGTGATCATCTTTCTGTTCGCCACCATCGGTTCGGCGATGACCAACAGCCTGAGCTTCTTCTTTGTCAAACATGTACTGCTGGCCGGTGACCTCTATGGGTTCTATCTCGCGCCATACTTCATCTCCCAGATCATCGCGATTCCATTCTGGTTCTGGTTGTCACGCCGGTTCGGCAAACACCGAACGACGATGGCGGCCATCTTCTGGTACGCACTGTGGTCCTGTTTCATTCCCTTGATCGTCGTCTCGCCGGCCATCTGGTTCACTGCGTTTGAAGTCCAGCACCTGCTGTCCTTCCTGCCAGTCAATTGGGTAGAGAGTGTGGCCAGCTACTTCGTGGGAGTGCCCACTGGCAAGTTCATCTTCTTCATCGTCGTCATGATGTTGAAGGGTTCGGCGATCGGCGCACTGGCGGCCCTGCCCTTTGCCATGGCTGCAGACGTCATCGATCTCGATGCCGCACGCACGGGCAAACGTCAAGGTGGGGCATACATGAGCGTCTGGACCATGACCCGCAAACTGTCTTACGCGCTTGGACTGGTGATCGGTGGGGTCGCCGCCACGTGGGTGGGCTTCGATTCGCTGCGTAACCCGCTCGTCGATCCGAACACCGAGAGTGCCCTGCTGTGGCTCGCCGTGCTGTACTCGATCATTCCTGCGGTGTTCATGTTTCTCTCCATGCCGCTGTTGTGGAACTACAGCCTTACCGAACAGCGCCTGAAAGAGATCCAGAAGGAATTGGCTGAGCAACCTGCTATCGGTCAATCTGCGCCAGCGACCGCGGGCTGACAAGACGACAAACAGAGGAAGATCTTCGTGACCAATCGACTGGCCGGCAAGGTTGCCATCATCAC
>CAMDVY010000204.1 GCA_945878745.1 Klebsiella pneumoniae
TGCATGCCCGCGATGTTGGCTTTTTCGCCTTTGCGTTCAACGTCGCTCTTGGGCTCCGACCACTCACAAGCCTCCTCATCAACGCCTGCGGACGCTCCTGTCTGCGCCGACTGGGCTTCTTCGGCATCGGCCATGCCTTTCTGGATCTGTGCGCGCTGATCCGCGAATGAGGTCTGGGTGTACTGCTTCTTCTTGAGGTTCAGATCGAACTGCTGATCCTGATCCAGTCGAACAATCTGCGCAGTTGGCCCGCCACGGCCCGCCAGCATGCGCATCATGCCGGATTGCATCTGCATGTCGTTGTCGATTCTCGCGTTGTTGCCTGAGATTCGAGTGGTCGTGTTAATCGACATGTTGGCCATCGACATGAGGCCTGTACCTTCGACTTTGACAACTTCCTGCAGCGTCACATCCGCCATTCCATACGGTGTGATCAGAAACAACACGAACAAACGGGCAATGGCTTTCATACGGTCAACTCCTGCTGACGAAATATCCAGGCTACGATGAACGGAATCAGAACGTCGATCAACTCTGAAACACAACTTTCCGAATTGGTTTTTCGTCCTCTTCAGGGTGTCACAATATTGAATCCTGGATCGAGCGTACCCAGAGCCTGCAACAACGTCGTGTAAGCGCCTGGATCCCCCTCCACCTTGATATCACCCCGGGCGATGAGAGGCTCCACGGGCACCCCTGCAAACAGCGTCATCAACAGCGTTGGACGCTGCATGGTCAGTGTTGCCGTCGCCGGGTCGTCTACCCCTGCTTCGTGCACCAGAACGCCATTCTCGAGCGAGAGCAAGTGCGACTCCTGACGGTCGGTCAGATTGATCCGCACTTGCACCGGCTTGTCAGGCAAACGCGTCGGATCGATGCGCACGGCAACAAAATCCAGGAGCATTGAGGTTGGTGTAGCTGCCAGCACATCCGGACTGAAGGAGTTGATCGGACCGGCCATCACGCCTTCAGTCAATTCCTGGGCACCGGTCAGGTAGATATTGCGCCAGGTACCTGCCTCGGACTGGTAACCCAGCTGGGTGTACACCTCGGCCAACATCGTCCGGGCGGATTTCTGTTCCCCACCACTGAACACCAGATGATTCAACAGGGTTGCTGCCCAGCGATAGTCGCCTTCGGCGATCGCCGTGCGCGCACCTGTCATGACCTGGTCTGCGCCACCCATCGCTGCGATGTAACGTGCACTCTCCGCTTCCGGCGGATGCGGATTCAGATTGGCGGGATTGGCGTCATACCAGCCCATGTATCGCTGGTAGACGGCTTTGCTGTTGTGGCTCATGGTGCCGTAGTACCCACGGTTGAACCACTGGCTGGCCAGCACCTCGGGCAATTGCAGGTTTTCAGCGATTTCACGCGAAGTGAGCCCGGAATTCATCAGCCGCACTGACTGGTCATGCAGGTATTTGTAGGCGTCGCGATGCAGGCGCAGGAATTCTGATACGTCCTCGCTGCCGTATCTTGGTATGCCATGGGCTGCAAACAGCACATCGCTGCGCCCGGCGTAGCGGCGGAGTGACTCCGTCAGATAGTCCGCCCAGCCTTTTGCGTCCCGGACCAGCGCGCCTCTGGCTGGCAGCAGATTGTGCATCGTCAGATTGGCGTTCTCTGCCATGAACAATGCACGACGACCCGGCAGATAGAAGTTCATTTCAGCTGGTGCTTCGGTGCCTGGTGTCACCTGAAACTCCACCTGCAGATTGCCGATCTGCATGGTGTCGCCGGTGTGTTCAATGATCTTCGTCGGTGCGATCAACGACATCGTGCCGCGGGCGATCCGCGGCCCCAGTCCGGACGTCATTTCACCGGCTGTGCCACGTGGCAGGGTCAGCCCGAACTGGTAGCGGGCACGTCTCGACATCGCGGGCCCGGCGATGATGTTTTCGGAGACTGCATGCTCCATGAATCCATCCGGAGCAATGATCTGCGTCTTGCCGGCAGTGACATCCTCACGACTTGTCACGCCAAGCACACCACCATAGTGATCACCATGGCTGTGTGAATAGATCACGGCGATCACTGGTTTTTGACCCAAACGCTCGGTCACGAGTTGCATCGCCGCCTTCGCCGCTTCCACCAAAGTGAGTGGGTCCACCACCAGCCAGCCAGTTCCCGCGTCAACAAAAGAGACGATGGACACGTCAAAACCGCGCACCTGCCAGATGCCATCGGCCAGCTTGTACAGACCATGCCTGGTGAGGATCTGAGCCTGCCGCCAGAGACTCGGATTGGCGGTTGCCGGCGCAGCTTCCTTCAGGAAGTCGTAAGAACGAAGGTCATACAGCGCATCACCCGCCGCGGTGCGAATGACCGGATCTGCCAGCGTGCCGATATAGCCACGATCTGCATCCGCGAAGTCCTGACGATCATCCGCTGCAACGCGCGCTGTCGCGTCAGTCATGGCTGCCCTGGTGAACGACGTGGCTTCGGCATCTGCCGCCAGTGCTCCCGTCGACTGCAGAATCAGTCCGCTCAACAGAATGCGGATCAACCGGAGTCCAGACCGGCCCAAACGTTGCCCCGTCGAAGTCATTGATGTGATCAAGTCGCCTCTCCTGCCCCATGTTCCACCCATTGTTACATCAAGTCTGGGCAACGCCGATAGGCAACAGGTGAATCATCTGGCAAATGGAACCCCCATAGGATTCCCGACACCATAGCGCCACAATGACGCACCACGAGCCGCACTGAGTGACCCCATGAGCCTGCGCATCATCGCCTTTGGCGCCCATCCGGATGACTGTGAACTGTGCGTAGGGGGAACAGCGGCCAAATGGGTCGCGGCCGGTCACCAAGTGAAATTTGTGTCGATGACCAACGGCAACGTCGGACATTTCACCAAGTCCGGCCCTGAACTGGCCGCCATTCGAAAAGCGGAAGTTGAAGACTGCGCAAGAATCCTCGGCATCACCACAGAAGTCCTCGACATCAACGATGGCGAACTGGAGCCTGGCCTTGCGAATCGACAGACAGTGATCCGGCTGATCCGCGAGTGGCGCGCCGACATCGTGCTCTGTCATCGAACAAACGATTACCATCCGGACCATCGATACACCGGGCAACTCGTCCAGGATTCGGCTGTACTCCTGGTCGCGAAGTTCTATCTGCCGCAGATTCCGGCGCTGGAACGCAACCCCGTCTTCCTCTATTACGCAGATGAGTTCCAGAAACCAGCACCGTTTGAACCATCCATCATCGTCGCCGTAGATGATGTCATCGAAATCCGGCGGGCGCTGATCGATGCCCTGCCCTCGCAGTTTGCCGACAAGGAATCCTGGATGGGGGCAAAAATGCCAGGGCTACCCGACGACCAAGATGGCAGGCGGATCAAGATTCGCGAATGGCTGCTCGGGCGCGAACGACGAATCGCAGAACGTTTTCGTTCACACCTCGTGGAAAGATATGGGGCGCAGATCGGCGAACACGTTGAACATGCAGAAGCCTTTGAACACAGCGAGTACGGTGCGCAGGTATCCCTCGACAAGCTGGAACGAATGTTTCCGAGGTAACACGCGTCGCTATTCGTTGCGCTTAGTCTTCACCCTTGCCCGTGATCTTGCGCCAGACACTGCGGGTGGTGGTTCCGATCTTGCTGCCGACGCGCTTGAGGACATTTGGCTGGCCCTCCGTACCCTCCCCTCGCCATTCGCGGGCGCGGCATCCATCAGACCTTCGGCAACTGCGCCAGCGGCTCGCGCTCCTTCTGCACCCAGCTCATCGGCAAGTTGATTCGCGACCACGTCACCCGCCAGGCCAGACACCAGAGCACGCACGGCCGGTGGGCGCTGTTGCTGCAACTCGTTTCTCGAACTCTCTGAAACCCCATCTTCAAGCTGCATGGTCTGCTGCACAGCCGAGACCCGAACATCATCCGGCTGATCCTGCAGACTGCTCTCCGTGACCGTCGCCGCATAGAGCGCGGCCGGACGAAATCGTTCATCCCTCAGGTTCCCCTCAAATGAACTGTTCGCCGTGGTACCAGCGGCATAACGCTGCTGCGTATCCAATTGCACATATTCGACACCTTCGAGTTGCAGATCCGGCGCCCTGACGCGCAAAAAACTGCGATCAAAGACCTCGAAATCAACGGATCCGTTCATCACTCCGGACGCCGTGCTGAGTTCCGGCGATGGCATCAGACGGGAAACCGTTTCAGCGGAGAATTGCTGCAACGTCAGCCGACCCCGCAGTGTCGGATCCCACACCAATGGCTGTAGCCGCCAATCGGGCTCGCCGGGTGCGGGAGGTCGCCAGGAAGTCGATTGCCCGCAGAGGACACCCGCACCCGCCCGGCGCCGACATTGGCTTCGAACTCATAGGACTGGATCCGACCGGCATCGGTAACAGGCCAGTGGACGTCCCGCGCCCGCAACTGACCATCCTGCAACCGAATGTCGGCGAATCGGGTGAGCATCGTTGTACCATCGGAATCGCCGGGCATTTCTTCACGCCACTGAACCGTCAGCCCATCGATCAGCACCCAATCGAGTCGGACTACGGCTTGTCCGGGACTTGGCGCCGGAGCATTGACGCGGCCACCGACCGGGACAGTTTGTGAATCCGCACTGTTGGTCCCCGGCGGCTGACCATTGCCAATCAATGCAGCAATGCGACGGCTGTCCAGCACACCGAACAGATTCCATTCGCCGCCCAGGGGTTTGTACAACCGGAATACCGGGCGATGCAGACTCAACTGGTAAATCGCCCCGCGCCAGCCATCGATCAAGCGCAGCAGGGAAAATTCGAGGGCCAGTTCAGGCACTTCAACGATCGGCTCGATCTCACCGGGTACTGGAATCGTCAGCCCCGATGCGGAAATCTTCTGCTCGATCCAGTTCACCGACCAGCCTTCGGTATGCAGATCGATGCCGATGCTCTGCGCCCATTCATTGGCGGCAAAGTTGAGGGACTGCGGCAGGTAGACGTAGTTGAAGGCTATCCAGAAAAAACCCACGGAGGCCGCGATCCACCAAATGCGCACACGATGAACAATTGAACCCAGAAAACCAGGTTTACGGAGAACGGCCGCAGCTGCTGTGTCTTTCATGTCTTCAACCCCGCACGTTGCCGCGCTGCTTCCCGCCGCACCTTGCAAACCACTTCCCAAACCAATTGCAGCAAGCCTGGAAGCAGGGTCTGCCAGAAGATCGCAGTCGAACCTTACCGCGCAGGCTTCATCGGCGTCCACAGTCAGTCATTCATGACCTGGTGAGGGCGAAACAAGGTCACAATGGGTAGTATCGAGACGTCGCAGCAACGTCCATCGAAGGATACGACCTATGAACTGGATTCCCTGCCGGGCTCCTGCCTTGCTCAGCCGCACCCTCACCATCGTTTTGACCCTGATGCTGACAGGCCCATCCCTCCTGTTGGCAGCTGGCGGGACCAATATCACCGACGCCGACATCGCGCGCACCTCGAATACATCCGATTGGCTCGCCTACGGCAGAACTCACGACGAACAGCGGTTCAGCCCGTTGACGGACATCAACGCGACCAACGTCGGCCAGCTCGGCGCGGCCTGGCATCTGGATCTGCCAACCGACAGCGGGCTCGTGTCAACGCCCCTGGTCGCCAATGGCGTGCTCTATTTCACCGGCAGCATGAATGTGGTTCGGGCGGTTGACGCGCGTTCCGGCAAGCTGTTGTGGTCCCACGACCCACAAGTGGCTGAGGAGATTGCCGGCCGCAAGAAAACGGGCTGGATGCACAACCGCGGACTCTCCCTGTACGGCAACAAGCTGTTCAGCGCCACCTGGGACGGACGATTGCAGGCGCTGGATCTGCAGACCGGCAAACTCATCTGGTCAACCCGCACCTTTGACTTGGGTGAACCGCTGTACATCACTGGCGCTCCGAAGGCATTCAAGAACAAGGTTCTGATTGGCAACGGTGGTACCGAAAACGGCCCGTCCCGTGGGTATGTGACCGCCTATGACGCCGACACCGGCAAGCAGGTCTGGCGATTTTACATCGTGCCA
>CAMDVY010000205.1 GCA_945878745.1 Klebsiella pneumoniae
ACTGAGAATCATCGCATTCTAGCCCGCGCGACCCTGTTCGTCCTCGTTTGCAACCTGATCAGGTGTCCCTGTGTGCGACGGCCTGTTCTTCCCGAACGAAGAACATCATGCAGAAGCCCACCGTGAGCAGAATGATCAGCGAGGAGTAACCGGCCCGCTGGCTCTCAAAATACCGGGTAAAGGTACCAACCAGCAACGGCGCCAGAAACGCAGTGGCCGTGCCCGACAGCGCATACAGCCCGAAGAACTGGGTCATCATGGACGGTGGTGCGATGCGTGCCATCATGGTCCGGGAGGACGCGAAGCCGACGGTAATGAACATCGCAAAGAGCTGATTGTTCAGGAAGAACAGCAACTCGGGCAGCGTCGAAAAATACGGCGATGACCACACTGGCTCGCTGTTGTCGTAAGGCACGAACAGGATCATGTTCGGTTGTATGTTGACGCCGATGGCCAGCAGGCCGGCAGTGCCACCGATGGCAATGAGCACGGCCTTGCGTGAACCCAGCGCATCGTCGAGCCAGCCACCAATGATCGCCCCGACAGCGGCAGAGAAACTCGAAATGATGCCGAGAATCAGCATGGTCGTGGTATCCCAGCCAAATGTACCGGCCGCGTAGACCCCGCCAAAGATCAGTACACCGACCATGCCGTCGTTGAAGATCATGCGCGAGACCAGATACAGCGCCATGTTTTGATAGTGACGCAGCCGTTGTACGGTTTCCCACACGCTGCGCAGTCCATCCCGGACTGCGGCCGTGACAGAGCCGCTGGCATCCTTGCCATCGGGTGTGAATAACAGGAGCGGTAACGTGAACAGGAGCATCCACACTGCAGCAAGCGGGGCGACGATGCGATCCTGTTCAGACGTGGACTGGTCCAGACCGAACAGCGGAGCTTCTGGTATGAAGGACCAGTCGGTTGTCCCTGGCAGCGCAAAGGCATAGAGCACGAACACCATCAATAACAGGCCGGCGATGTTGCCGTAGGCGAGCGCGTAGCCGGAGATCACCCCGACTTTGTTGACTGGTGCAATACTTGGCAACATCGCATTGTGGAATACCGCCGAATACTCGAAGGCGATGCTGACGACCACCATCAGAGCCAGCGTCGCTGGAATGCCTATACCTCCGCCGGCCGGCATGGACCACCACAGCAGGTACGCGGCTGGTACCATGATGCTGACAAAGGCGACGATCCATGGTTTGCGGCGGCCACGTCGATCCGCGATAGCGCCGAGAAATGGCGCGGTCAGCGCGATGATCAATCCCGAAATCGTGTTGTTGAAACCCAGCAGGCTCTGGCCTTCCACCGGGTTCGGCGCCACCGTTGTGGTGAAATAAGGCGCAAAGATATAAATCGTGACAAGAATGACATAGGGGTTCCGAGCCCACTCAAACAGCGCCCAGCTGTGGTAGCCGAGTGGGCCAGCGGCCTTTGTACCGGTCAGTGAGAGTGGGTGCATTGGATACGGCTTCGGCTGTGTGGTGAGGCAAGCCATTGATTGTGGCCTGAACCAGGCAGCAGGGCCAGTCAGCAAGGCCAGTCAGCAAGGCCAGTCAGCAAGGATAGGCGCGTCTCACGCGCTTGTTTTTTGATTCTGGGAAGTGCGTCGCTGAGCGACCGTGGTGCCCATGACTACCATTCGCACACAGCCCCATGTTTTCCCCACACTCCCCAGAGCGGAAAAGACCAGATATATGAAACAATCCAAGCGCCGTCGATCCGCCTCCGTCACCGCCTGCACGCTGCTCGCTGTGCTCGCCGTGCTCGCCGTAGTTCCAGTGATGGCCGAATCAGGTTCCTCCAGTGGCCATTGGGAAACGTCGGCGCGGGTTTCAACGTTGGGCGCCGGGGTCGAGGTCAAGCGCACCCTGGGTTCGAATCTGGCTGCGCGAGCGATGCTCAATGGGTTCAGCCTGTCGCTGGACGAAGAGTACAGCGACGTCAATTATGACGGTGATCTCAAGCTCAAGTCCGGCGGCCTGGTTCTTGACTTCCACCCGGGTGGTAGCTGGTTTCGCATGTCGGCCGGCATCCTGCTCAATGGCAACCGCCTTGATGTGGACGCGGAGCCGACCGCCGGAACATTCGAGTTCAACGATGTCACTTATTCCGTTGCCCAGGTAGGAAGCGCGAAGGGTGAGGCCGATTTCAACAGCATTGCGCCGTACGCAGGCATCGGCTTTTCCAAATCGCCAGGAGCAGATGGCGGACTTTCCATCAGTGGCGATATGGGCTTGGTGTTTCAGGGTTCGCCATCGTTTGATCTCGATGTGACGTGTGGTGCTGTCGTGCCAGCCGTTACGTGCACAAGATTGCAAAGCGATGTCGATGCTGAACGCACTGCCTTTGAAGACGACGCAGATGAGTACAAATACTTCCCGGTAGTTTCCCTGGGTCTGGGATATCGCTGGTAGGCCGATTGTTCGAACAACGCATGGCCTTCATTGGCGTGCGTTGCGCAATCGAATGGCGCTGACATGAAACGTTGTCTGCCGGACCTGAACAAGTTCGCTCAAGGCCGGCACGATGCGCAGCTCCACACCTGAATGACGCAGTGCAGCCGGGAGATCAGCCACTTCTGTTCGATCGAAGGGCATCACAGTCGTCCGCGATACCCACATGCCGGCATCATTGAGCGAAGTGAATGACTCCGCGGGCATTTCGTACCGAAACAACTGACAGACTTCCATGGCCTGCTGCCATGGTGGTTCGATATACGCGAGCATTCGGGCTCTGGTATCGCTGAAAAAGGTGTCCCGGTCCGCTTCACTGGTGGTTTCTACCGGCCAGATCAGGATGCGTGGGCAATCCCTCGGGAAGAGATACATCGGTTGATGCCACGCATCGATCGCCCAGACCAGTGGTCCATTCAACCACTCCATCCCCGTCGGTCGTGCCGTTGGAAGGTGGACCGAACGCGGTACAAAGCAGTCGATCGCTGGATCTTCACTGAAGTGAAACAGGCTTGGCACAAGGGCTCTACTTTTTCTCTCCAGCAAGTTGTCTCCAGAAAGTTGTCTCCCGCAGGGAATCCGGGTACTTGTTCAGTCTGAGGGGGCCGGGTGTAGAATCCAATCATGACTGACCACACTGTTACGCTTCAACGATCACGTGACTTCTTCACGGCGGAAGAAATTGCCGATTTGCGTGGTCTTGATGCGTGGCAGGCCTGGTGGGCGATCACTCATTGCTGGGCCGTCATCCTGGGTACCTGGATCGTAGCGTCGCTCTGGACCAATCCACTAACAGTTCTGTTCGGCATCATCATCATCGGTACCCGGCAGCTTGGGCTTGGTGTGCTATCCCATGATGCAGCGCATTACACACTGCTGCGCAATCGCGCGATGAATGACTGGGTTGCGCAGTGGTTGCTGAATCGGCCGTTGTTGGGCGGCACCATTGACGCCTATCGGAAAGTCCACCTCGGACACCATCAATATACACAGCAAGCCAACGATCCGGATCTGGGGCTTTCCAGGCCGTTCCCGATTGCGCGATCAAGCCTTGTCAGGAAGATCGTTCGTGACCTCACCGGTCAGACAGGCTTCAAGCAATATGGTGCCAGTATCCGAGCAGCCTTCAGTGGCGCCACCCGATGGGAGCGAGTGTCTAACGGGTTGAATCGGCTGGGCGCCAACATCCTCATCAACTTGGTCTTTCTGGCGGGATTCACGGTCTCGGGTCACTGGTATCTGTACTTCCTTCTGTGGTGGGTACCGGCGCTGACGTGGAACCGCTTTGTTACCAGACTTCGTAACATTGCCGAACACGGTGCAGTGCCTGACAATGATGATCGGTTGCGCAATACACGAACCACGCTCGCGAACTGGTTCGAGCGTGCCTTCATCGCCCCCTATCGAGTCAACTATCACCTGGAACACCACCTGTTGGTGAGCTGCCCGTTTTACAGATTGCCACGCGTGCACCGGTTGCTGGTGAACAAGGGGCTTGAGTCGGCGATGGAAATTCGTCGAGGTTATCGGGACATGCTTGGACAGGTCGTGCTCGCTTGAGTACGTATTTCAGCCAACACGAGAGAATTGCATGCCTCATCTGACTGACAACGAACGCGATACCTTTCTCGGTGAGCGCGGTGTACTCATGCGGATCGCCGTGGTCCGTGCTGATGGGAGGCCGCTGGTCACACCGATCTGGTTCCTGCATGAAGAGGGTGCCATCTGGTTCACGCCGCGAGAGAAGTCCGAATGGTTCACCTGCCTGCGTCGAGATCCACGGGTTGCCCTGTGCATTGATGAGCAGCCATTGCCATACCGCAAGGTGTTGGTTGAGGGCAAAGCAGAACTGGTTCACGACATCGGCAACGATGACATATGGCGGGAGCGCTATCGTCGTATCGCCAGGCGATATGTTGATGAGGCCGGGGCAGATGGGTACATCCGAAACACGATCAATCAGCCGCGTGGTCTGTTCCGGGTAGTACTTGAGAGTGCTGATGTGAAAACGTGGCGCATGCCGTTGCCGGGCGAAGAAGGTATGGGCATCTGGCATGATCGTTATTACACCCCTGGGACTTCATTCTGATGGGCGTTCTGGCGTGGGTCATGGTAGCGAATGTGCTGTCTGCATCTGCGGATGGGTTTGTCTCTGAGCACGTCATCGATTTTCCGGTGGGTCCGGACGAGGTTTACGTCGCGCTGACTCAGGACGTTTCACGCTGGTGGGATGCGGATCATTCCTACACCGGAGACGCCCAGAATTTCTCCCTTGATGCGCGTGCACAGGGATGTTTCTGTGAGCACTTTCCGAATGGCGGCAGCATTGAACACATGCGTGTGCTCTACGCAGATCCGGGTAAATTCCTGCGCATGCAAGGCGGGCTTGGCCCGCTGCAGGGCATGCCTGTGTTCGGGGTCATGGATTTTGAACTGGTTGCCACTGACAAGGGTGCCCGCCTGACCTATCGATACTCGGTTGCGGGACCCGCGTCAGCAGAACTCGAGGCCATGGCTGGTCCCGTCGATGCGGTTCAGGGCGGACAACTGAAACGGCTGTTGAACTACGTGGAAGGCAACGCCGATCCTCGCGGGAATTGATTCCTGAGGCGAGGACAAGCCTCTCTCGCTGTGATTTCTCTACCTACCCGAATTTTCAACCTGGGGATCCTCTGAACAAGTCGTTACTTTTCTGGTTAACTATGGAAAAAAGGGGCCAGAAAAGGTCAAACCATGAACAACGAAAAACTACAAACATGGGCACTTGTCGCGGAAATTCTGGGTGGTGTTGCTGTGTTCTTGTCTCTCATATTTGTGAGGCTGGAGATCAGGCAATCATCTGAGGAGACTGCTCTTAATACTCGAGCAATTGAAGTTAGCGCCTATCAAGATTTAATTAGCCAAATCATTTTGCTTAACAACGAGTTTGTGGGAGATCCAGAGTTAAGCGAACTCTGGGCCAGCACTAATAGTTGCGAACCGATTGAATCCAGAGCGGATCGCGCGCAACTTTTCAAATATTCAATGAGTGTTATTCGTCATGGCGATATGGCTTATCATCAGTATGAACAGGGCCTTATATCTGAAGAGCGCCTAGATAATTCCTTGGTTATTTTAGTCAGCGAAGTATCGCGAAACTATTTTGTTCGGGACGAATGGGAGAGAGGTAAATCTGCGAGATATAAACCTTTTGCAGAACATGTCGATCGGCTGATGGTTGCCTCGGGAGGGACAGAATATCCCTGCCCAAATCTCATGACCGATCGATGAATGTGTTCTATGGTAAATCCAGTGAATACGAAACGTAACGAGCAATTCCACGCGACCAGCAGAGCTGGTGCGTGAATACGGGCGCTCTAGCCCGCACTATTCATGAATGACTTACTGCGGACGCCGATAGCAGCGAAATCACAGGGCGTGCTCCCTCCGCGTGCTCGACGTGCTGTACAGCACGCCTGTGCGCGCTACTGTCCGCGCCACCCTGCGTTTTCACTACTCTCGGTGCCCTCGTTACGTTCCTTCATGAATAGT
>CAMDVY010000206.1 GCA_945878745.1 Klebsiella pneumoniae
TAGGAGCGGTCTCTGACCGCGATTGTTGAGTTAATCAAAAATCGCGATCAGGAGATCGCTCCTACGATTGATTGAATCTGCCAACTTCATTGGTGATGGCGTTACAGTTTGATTACCGCTGTTATCCCTGCTCTATCCGCGCTCAATCGTTTCGAAGCTCTGAACACCCCTGCGCACCATGTTTTGTTGCGAGATTATTGTCTAATCAAGGCTAGTCGGCCGCGACAGATTGTCGCTCGAACGGCGGGGGCAACCGCCTTCCCGGATAACAGGTCCTGTCTCAGAAGTTGCCAAGGGCGATCAAGCAAGCAGAGGTCTGCGGCGGCGCCGATCGACAGTGTTCTGGCGATGGCGGGTTTTTCCAGCGAGCCAAGAAACAGATTGAGCGCGGCTTCGGGTGTCATCGCTTCGCTTGGGCCGAGCACTGCACCGGAGGCAGTGCGGCGAGACACTGCCGTGTGCATGGCGGCCCAAGGATCGGGGCTGCCAAATGGCGCATCGGATCCCGCTGCCAGATCGATCGAGTTCGCAGCGATGGATGCGCAGCGATAGAGCCAGTCGTGCTGGTCGGCAGGAATGTCGAGGCGGTATTGATCTCCACGTTCAGCGATGAAATTCGGCTGTGTGACCACCAGCAGACCGAGATCACGCAGTTCCGCCAAAGCGGTAGGCGGTGTCACCGAAGCATGTTCAATACGATCTCCACGCAACACGCCCGCTTCACGCAGGGCGGCGAGGGTGTACACGAGGGCCAGTTCCGTCACGGTGTGTACTGCGATGACACGACCGTCCTCGTGGCTGCGCCGTATCTGCAGGACAAACTCATCGAACGCGGGCAGCGAATGATCGTGCAGGTGAAACTTGGTGGGGCCAATGCGCACACCATGAGTCGCTGTGGTCGAAACGAGTTCGGCCTGGCCAGCCAACAGGACCTGTTGCAACAAGTCTCCCGACGCTTGCCAGGCGGCGAAGTCGGCAATCGAGCGTGTGTCGTTGGCAGGCGTCATATCCGTGAAACCGGTAACTCCGAATCTGGCGAGTTGGCGGCTGGCGCGATGCAAGTCACCTTCCTGATGCCCGATGAGCTGGCCGATGAAAACGTCCTGGTCGAAAAAACGACCGTCTTCCGCCCCTTCGAGTAGATGGCCTGATGCATCTGCTCGACTGACCAGCAGCTCAACCGCACGTGAGTTCATGATCCACAGTCGGCCGGAGCGATGCTGTATGCGGATGGGACGCTGTCTCACCAGCCGATCCAGCCACGCACGGTTGATCTCTCCGGCAACACACTCGTGATAACCCACACCGCGAATCCACGTGGGTTCAGCATGGGTGTCCTGCTCACGAAGCAGTGCTTCCAGATCCGCGGTAGTGCCCACTGCAGGTGGGCCACAGTGGATGGAGTCCAGCGATCGCGCAAATGCGCGAAAGTGGATGTGGTGATCATTCAGCCCGGGCAGCAGCAGTCCACCACCCGCATGCAGCACCGGTTCAGCAGGCGCGGGTTGAAGTGACCCGATGGCGCTGATCAGGCCATCGGTCAACCGCAGATCAAAGGTGCGTCCATCCAGCCCCGAAGCCTGCTGAATGAGGATGGTTCGGGGCGCCGGATCAGGCGAAATACTGCCTCACCACGCGTCGCAGGAGTTTGCCGGTTTCGTTGTACGGCAGTTCAGGCACGAACTGGACGGCTTCCGGTACTCGAGACGAACGCAGTTCGGTTCGCACCATCGCTTGCAGATCGGTGACTGGCACATCGTAGCCGTCGCGCAGCACGACTGCCGCAGCCACGGCCTCACCCCATTCTTCAGACGGCTTGCCCACCACGGCAACATCAAGTACTGCAGGATGTCGCATCAGCACATCTTCAATTTCCGCAGGCGAGATGTTCTCGCCACCACGGACGATGACGTCGTCAGCGCGACCGGACAGGTACAGATAACCGTGTTCATCGATGTAGCCGGAATCCCGAGTGGGGAACCAGCCATCATCGAGAATCGCCTTGCGCTCCAGATACTCTCCGGATACCTGCGGACCACGAACAAAGATCTCACCGGGTTCGTTGGCACCCAGCACATTGCCTGCATCGTCGCGGACTTCGATTTCCAGGGCCGGCAACGGACGACCGACTGAACCCAGTCGTCTGCGAATCACCGTGTCGTCACTGCTGATGGCGGTGCGATGATCATCCGGGTCGAGGAGGGCGATGGTAGAACTGGTTTCCGTCAGGCCATAGGCGTTGGTGAAGGAAACGTGCGGAAACTTGTTCAGGGCTTTTTCGATGACCTGAATCGGCATCTTGCCGCCGCCATAGGCAATCGCCCGGAGCGATGCCGGGACAGGCATGGACGGATTGCTGTCCACGTGCTCCATGATGCGGCTGAGCATGGTCGGCACCACAAAGGCATTGGTGACCTGCTCGCGATGGCATGCGGCCAGCCAGTCGCCAGCATTGAAATCAGGTAGCTGCACAATCTTTCGGCAGGCGTAGATCGAACTCATCAGCGCCGAGATGCCTGCTATGTGATAGGGCGGCACTGACACGAGCGTCCCTTCTTCCTCCTCGGCCGACATGAATTCCACCGAGCCGAGAATGTACGACACCAGATGTTCATGACGCAGGATCGCAGCCTTCGGTTTCCCGGTGGTACCACTGGTAAACAGTTGCACCGCTACGGCAGAAGGGTCTTCGGCGATCTCTTCGAGCATCGTCTGCGCCGAGAACGCGTGATCCAGAAACTGTGATCGCGTGAATACCGAGGCATCCGGGCGTGCGCCGATTCGTTGCAGTTGAGCAGGGCTTGCGATCAGCAGTGCCGGCATGACGCGATCAAGCAGTTCCTTGAGTTCGCTGTCGGTCAGACGGTAATTGAGTGGCACGTAGGGCACACCTGCCATGGCGGCACCCATGAGGCCGATGGCCACTGCTGCGCTTGAGGTATCGAGAACCACCAGGTACTCGCGGCCACTGTCCTTGACCAGGGTGGCCGCCGCGTGGGCCGCACGGTGCAGCTCATCGTAGGTGTAACGGCCATCGGGATTGCACAGGCCGATTCGGTCCGGGCAGGTTTCCGCTGCCATCTGCAGGAACATCGAGATATTCATGGATTTTAGTCCGAAGACGGCAGCTTCTTGGATTCCTTGGTCACGAGTGCCACGCCGTTGCAGGCGAGAGACCCTTCACCTGCTTTTACACACAGCACCTCGAGGCTCTGATCTTCATTCACGTATCGCTTGCCGACCTGGCAACCGGCTTTCTGGTCGGCGTCGATGACGCCGCCGGCAGGCGCAGCATCCTTTTGACCGAGCATCTGTGCGCCTCCGCAGGTCAGCGTGGCGTCGGCGGGTGCCTTGATGACCATGACTTCGGCGGCACAGACCGCGCTTTTGAGTTTCAGGCCGGGTTTGATTGGTGTCACGTCGATACTCCCCTATAACTTCGATTCTGCAGCGCCCGTTCGCCCCGCGACGGATCGCCGAGGTGGAGTGTAATAGGAACTTCCCATGGCTCGCCACGCGCAGCCTTCAGATCGTGCGGTTCCACGTGGGATACTCCGGAAATTCCGGGGAGGGCGTTGGTGTGCGCAAGTTCAGATGTGGGTGGCTGCTGGTCGGCTTGGTGGTTTCGGTGGTGAGCGGTGGTGTTCAGGCGGTTGAGGCGGACCCTGCCAGTGGCGTGAAGATGACCAGGCTTGGTGTGCGTGGTTTTGATCCGAATGCGCCGGGCCACGTGATCTACCAGCAGACGTGTGCCGTCTGCCATGACCAGGGCGTAGCGCGGGCGCCTAACCCGCGCATGCTGCAGTTCCTGACCACGGGTTCGATTTATCGCGCGCTCACCCGCGGTGTCATGCAGGCCCAGGCCGCAGCGCTCACCGACCTGCAAAAGCAGCAGGTGGCTGAGTACATCACCAACCAGAAATTTGTTGCCGCCGAGGTTGAACCGAAACTGCGCTGGTGCACCGCCGATCATCAGGACTTTGACCGTGATGCACCACCTGAGGTGCCGAGTTGGGGTCTTGGTTACGGCAACCTGCGGGAGGTCAGCACGGAACGAGCTGGCTTCGGTGCGAATGACCTGTCGACGCTTCGACTCAAGTGGGCGTTTGCATTTCCGAATGCGCAGCGTGCGCGCTCTCATCCATTGCTCGCTGCCGGCGCGGTGTTCACCGGCAGTGCGGATGGCACGGTGTACGCCCTGGATCGGGAAACCGGCTGTGTACGCTGGACGTTTCAGGCCAGTGCCGAAGTGCGTACGGGTATCGTGATGACTTCTGCAGCGTCTACAGAGCCGACGGTGGCCCGTCCGCTGCTTTACTTCGGCGATCTGCTCGGCAATGTTTATGCGATTGAAGCGTTTACGGGCAAGCAGGTCTGGCGAGTTCATCCGGATGATCACCCGGGCGCCACCATAACAGGTACACCAACGTTGTATCGGGATCGCCTCTATGTACCGGTGTCGTCACTGGAAGTGGTGTCGGCGCTGCAGGATACCTATGCGTGTTGTACGTTTCGTGGTTCGGTGATCGCGCTCGATGCCCGCTCTGGTGAAAGGGTCTGGCAGACCTACACGGTCGCCGAGCCTGCTCGTGCTCAAGGCACCAATGGTGCAGGTGCGACGCGCATGGGGCCTTCAGGCGCGCCGATCTGGAACAGCCCTGCCGTCGATGTGGAACGTGGGCTGCTGTTTGTTGGCACTGGCGAGAACTACTCATCGCCGGCAACGGATACCAGCGATGCCATCATCGCCATGGAAATGAGTACGGGTGCCATTCGCTGGGTCTATCAGGCGACGCCAGGTGATGCGTGGAATGCAGCATGCGCGCCGGCCAACCGAACCAACTGCCCGAAGGAAAATGGTCCGGACGTCGAGTTTGGTGCCGCCATGGTGCTGGCCCGCTCAAGCACGGGCAAGGATTACGTGCTTGGTCCGCAGAAGAGTGGTTTTGTGCACGCAGTAGATCGAGACACCGGCAAGCTTGTGTGGAAGACCAGGCTTGGTCGGGGCGGGCTGCATGGTGGCGTGCACTTCGGGATCGCAGTCAGCGGTGATCGCATCTTCGTGCCGATCTCTGATGCAGACGACTCTCGTCAGCACAGACGGGCCGCCAAACCTGGTCTGAACGCGCTTGATCTCGATACGGGCAAGGTGCTGTGGCGCACTCCCATGCGGAATGAGTGCCGCGGGCGCGAGTTCTGTGCGCCCGGTATTGGCGCTGCCATTACCGCGACACCGGAACTGGTGTTTGCCGGTGCACTGGATGGTTATCTGCGCATTCACGATGTGCTGACCGGCAAGGTGCTGAAGACGATTGATACCACCGCGGATGTCGTATCAGTGGATGGATCGTTGGCGCATGGTGGTTCGATGGATGGCGGCACCGCGCCGCTGCCGAGCAACGGTGACCTGTTCGTGAATTCCGGCTACAACTTTGCGGGCCATATGCCGGGCAATGTCCTGCTCGTGTTCACGACGACGGGACGCAAGGCCGCTGGCGCCCTGTGAGCCTGGCAAGTCCAGGGCAAGCAGGGCTTCTCCGGTAGCGCTGGGGGTAGCGCTGGGCCTCCTGACAAAACAGGCGGGATCCCGGGAATTTGCGCTGTCAGCCCCGGCCATCCGGCCTCGGAAACGAGAAGTCTACGGGGCGAAGGCTTGCCTGCCCTGATGTGCAGACGGTATGTCCAAGGTGTGCTGCTTCAACACGGGGCCGAGTGCACCCAGTTCCGCCTCGGCATCCATTACTCGCGGCGTAACGCATTCGGCCGACGTTTTGTCGACGCGCTTGGTCTGTTGTGGATCCTTGGCTCGCGGATTGCCCTGACCCGCGGTCGCCCCTGCAACTTGCAGCCGCGGTGCAGGCAGGCGTTGTGGAAAGCCTTGTAGTCGTCCTCACCGGTTCGTACCCGCAGGCAGGATTTGTCGACGATATCGTAGGACCCCACGTCACCGAATTTGGCGAAGTCGTCTTCGTGAGCCGACTGCTGCCAG
>CAMDVY010000207.1 GCA_945878745.1 Klebsiella pneumoniae
AGTCGACAAAGCCGGAACAACCGTGCGTATTCCGTCACATGCGACTCTAATTTCGAGACCAATCGTTGATGTTATCCACATCCATGGTGAATTATCCCAAAGATGTGGAAGACCGTGGAGGAAAGCACGAATTACAGGCTGATGATCAGGCTGAAACCACCTCTGGAATGGACTGAACGAGAATGAACAGCCCCATGACAACCAGGAAAAAGCCGAACACCCTGCGCAAAGTCTCTTGAGGTAATCGCATCGCCAGCGCACTGCCGAGGAATGACCCGACGATGCCAAGCCCTGCAATACCCAGGATGATGTTCACATCGAGCTCCAGCTGCTCGGCTTCGATGATATCGAGGTACTTCACGAAACCGGTCATTGATTTCAAGGCAATGATGACCAGGCTGGTTGGAATCGCTCGCTGCATGTTGAGTCCACCGAGCAGTACCAGCGCCGGCACGACCAGAAAACCGCCGCCAACCCCGACAAAACCGGTGACCCCACCGACAACCAGCCCTTCGGCCATGATCTTTGTCGGCGCTCTGGGCACGGGCACGCCTGGAGCCTCCAATTGGCAGGTGGGCGCTTTTTTCAGCATGAACCATGCAGCCGACAACATGACCACCGCAAAAGCTGCCAACTGCACGGCACCGGTCACAAACACCGAAGACCATGCGCCAGCATAGGTGCCTGCCATGCCAGGCAGGCCAAACAACAGGACGCTGCGCCAGTCCACAAGCCCTTTGCGCAGGTACGGGAGCACGCCGGCGATGGCGATGAGACCGACAATCGCCAGTGAACCCGCAATGGCGACCTTCTCCTCCTGACCCACCAGATACACCAGAACAGGCACCGTCAGTATCGACCCGCCTGAGCCGAGCAATCCAAGGCTCAATCCGATGGCAATCGCACCAGGCAGGATCAGAAACAGCGCACCCATGTTCAACCTCGTTTTCATTCCCGGAAGGGAGCTGAATTTTTTGGTTATATGGTTATTACTTTATCGTCAGAATCCAAAATTCGCCACGAGTTTTTTCTTGTTTGTGCAATGCTTGGCCTTTCAGGCTCCCTCAGATTCGCGCCGTAGCCAAGTCGGCATGGTCATCACGCGGAAGCCGAAATTACCCATGATCAGACTCAACAGGAGATCCCGAATGCCGGTCCGTTTTGACAACAAGATAGTCCTCGTCACAGGCGCGACCTCCGGGCTGGGGCGGGATGGCGCGGTTGCCTTTGCAGCGGCAGGAGCCACCGTCATCGCCACCGGCCGACGGGAGAGTGAAGGACAGGAAACTCTGCGTCGCATTCAAGCCGCAGGTGGCAAAGGCTTATTCCTCGTCGCGGATGTCACCCAGCCCGCAGAAGTGAAAAGCGTTGTCGACGAAACGATCTCTCGCTTCGGTGGGCTCGACATCGCCTACAACGTGGCGGGCATTTCCGGTGATGCGTGGGCCAAGGTTGCGGACTACGACATCCAGGCCTGGAACGATGTGATCGCAGCCAACCTGTCGTCGATGTTCTACTGCATGAAGTACGAAATCGCAGCCATGCTGAAACGCGGTGGTGGTGCGATCGTGAACATGTCGTCCGTAGCAGGCGTGGACAGTACTCCGGGAGGGGTCGGTTACGTCGCCTCCAAACACGGCATCGTCGGACTCACCAAGGCCGCGGCTCTCGACTACGCGGCGAATAACATCCGTATCAACGCAGTAGCGCCCGGCGTCATCTACACCGAGATGCTCGAGGCAGGCATCAAGGCTCAACCAGGCCTTGAAGCATCGATGATCGTCAAACACCCCATCGGTCGTTTTGGTCAACTCGGCGAAGTATCGAAGGCCGTTTTGTGGCTTTGTTCCGAAGAAGCATCATTCATCACCGGTACAACGATGACAGTCGATGGTGGCTACACCATTCACGCCGCCTCCTGACTTATTGCTCGTCAATTCACGACGCGCCGTGGGCGACGGATCATATCCGTCGCGCCAGGGCCGCTCCCGAATGAATGGCGTTCATGATCCCGTTTCGACCACGCACGTCCCCAATCATGTGCACCTGATAACGGTTACCCGGGTTCAACGTCTGAACAAGTTCCCGATTCGGCTGATTGAAGGTCACAATCACCACGGTTTTCGCCGCGATGCGCCGCACACGCGAGGTGAACAACACGCCGATTTCAACCTCCTCAGCATCGATCGAGCGCAGATAGTGCCCGCCGATGAAGTCAAAATCCGACGACATCAAACGCTCCCTTGAAGCCTCCACCGTCACTGGCGGAAAGGGGACCGTGCCACCTATTCCCTCGAAACGGCTGACCATGGTCACGTGCACACCGGCTTTCAACAAAGCGTCGCACGCAGAAATGGCTTCGTACGAACCCGTGTCATCAAAGACCACCGCTGGTCCCTTGATCTGGATGGAATCACCATGCCCAAACAGCTGCCAGGCGTTGTACACATGTTTTTGATCAAACCCTGCAATCGGCAGGGCTGGTGTTGAAACCTGAAAGCCGTCGTAACGCGGCGTCGTGCCGGTCGCGACGATGACTTCATCCGGATCAACCGCAGCCACCAGCTCCGCGTCTACCAGCGAATTCAGATGAACCTCAACACCCAGCGAATCGATGTCCTCAATCAGAAAGCTGACAATCGCGCCAACGTCAGCACGATGGGGCGCTGATGCAGCAATGGCGACCTGGCCACCGAGTCTCTGGCCAGCTTCATGCAGGATGACCTGGTGACCACGCAGGGCCGCAGTCCGCGCGGCCTCGAGGCCTGCAGGGCCGCCACCAACAATCAAAACCCGTTTTCGGGTTGCTGCCTTGTCGGCGGGTTCAAAGGCAATCAGGTTCTCTTTGGCCGCGGACGGATTAACCACACAAGACAGAGGATGACCACTCATCAACTGACCCACACAACCAATATTGGTGCCAATGCACGGTCGAATCCTGCTCTCTTCACCTCGACGCGATTTGTTCACCAGCTCCGGGTCCGCCAGCAATGCCCGGACCATGGACACCATGTCTGCCTGACCTGTTTTGATGATCGATTCCGCGTGATCAAGCGTGTTGATCCTGCCAACGACGATCGTCGGTTTGGTGACTCGCTTGGTTATCACTGCGTTCACCGGCATTTCTACGCCGAGCGGGTCATCACTCGGTGCAATCAGCGTATGGAACCGCCAGTAAGAGCCCATGTGCAGCGACACGTAGTCGACCAACGGGTCCAGTCGGGCGGCGATCTCGGCGACTTGAGGAGAAGTCAAACCACCCGGCACATGATCCTCATTCGGCAGTCGAACACCGACCACAAACTGATCGTCATTCACTTCTGCACGAATGGCAGCCAGTACTTCCAGCAGGAAACGCATGCGATTTTCCAGCGAGCCACCATAACCGTCGGTACGCTGATTGAGCGCCGGTGACAGAAACTCATGAATGAGATAGCCGCTGGATGCGTGAACGTCGACACCGTCCAGCCCACCATCGCGGCATCGACGAGCCGCTTTGGCAAAACTCTCGATGACTTCATCAATCATCGACTGAGTCATTTCGAACGGCACGGACCCTTGTTGAAAGTTGGGAATCGCGCTGGCAGACCAGCTTTCTGCGCCGCCACCATAACTCGCTCCCGCGTGATAGATCTGCTGGAAGAGAATCGTTCCGTGCGCATGTATTCGTTTGCTGATCTCCCGATAGTAGGGCAGGACACTATCGGAGTAGAGCGGCACCTGGGAAGCAACAAGCGGGTGCACACCGGTCGCTTCCAGCGTGATCATGCCCACACCGCCCCTGGCCCGCGCCTCGTGATAGGCAATCGCCGCCTCGCCGGTCAGCAAGGTGCCGTGCGCAGAACGCACAATTCGGTTTGGAATAGTGACACCACCCACCTGGATGGGTTGGAAAACGCTCTCATACATCAGCTTGTCTCCTTTGGCCTTGAGCGTTACTCGGATTCACCCAGGCTGTATGCAATCAGATAGTCCCCGGCTGGAGAAGTAGAAGTGAAGTGCCCACCTGCGGCGATCACCACAAACTGCTTGCCGCCGACCTGATACGACATCGGCACTGCATTGCCAGTGGTCGGCAGTTCATCTGCCCACAGTTCCGCGCCATCGTTCACATCAAATGCACGGATATGCCGGTCGGCCGAGGCGGCAATGAAAATCACGCCGGAGGCTGTCACCATCGGTCCGCCCATTTCGACACCACCCGCCATATAGGACAAGGGCCACGGTGCCTGGTGCTTGAGCGTGCCGAGCGGAACTGTCCACACCAGATCTCCAGTGGAGAGATCGACTGCTGACAAGGTGCTCCACGGTGGGGGTGTACACGGCGCACCAAATGAAGACAAGAATGGCTTCATGCTCAGGCAATAGGGCGAACCCTCCTGCGGGAACCCGTTGATACCTGCGCACTGCTCACGCGGGATCAGTTTTGCCACCATGCCTACATGTTTGGTATTGGTGATCATGTAATTGCGCACCATGTCGATGGCGGGTGCTCCCCAGTTCTGGCCACCGATGTTCGATGGATAGAGCACAACACCCTTGGTGGAGATCGGCGTGTAGATCGGTCCGGTAGTCATCGACTCGAGTTGATCACGACACTCACCTTCGTCCCAGAAGGTGAAGCCCCACGCATCATCCGGTGTGATACCCAACTGGTGCAGCGGCGCCGGCTTCACCGGAAAAGGTTGTGTGGGTGACAGGTACTCACCTTCCACCGCGCCGGTCTGCGGGACCGGACGCTCTTCAACCGGAAAGAGTGGCTTGCCGGTTTCCCGATCCAGCACGAAGGTCAGCCCCATCTTCGTGACCTGAACCACGGCAGGCCGAGTCTTGCCATCGATGGTGACGTCGACCAGGGTTGGCTGAGCGGGCACGTCGAAGTCCCAGATATCGTGATGTACCGTCTGAAAATGCCAGACAACTTTGCCGCTGGTTGCATCCAGTGCGACCACGGAGCTCGAGTAGTAGTCGAGATCCCCTTTGCGATCACCGCCGTAATAGTCCGGCGAGGAGTTGCCAGTCGGCACGATCACCAGATTTCTGGCTTCGTCTACCGATATCACCGACCAGACGTTGGTGGTGTCGTTCACAAATTCGCCCGCACCGTCTTTTTCTTCCCGACCGGGTGGCACAGGATTCCAGGCCCACTTCAACGCACCCGTTCGCACATCGAGTGCCCGCACCACACCGGCCGGAACCCCTTTGCGCAGGCTGTCGATGATGCGCGAACCGATGATCATCGTGTCGCCGAGAATCGCTGCGGGACTGGTCAGGTTGTACTCACCCGGTGCAAATTTTGCGAGACCCTGGCTGATATCCAGCTCGCCATTCACTCCAAAATCCGGGCACTTCTGACCGGTCTTGCCATCCAGTGAGATGAGCCGCGCATCCAGGGTCCCAAGAATGATTCGATGTCCGCAAACAGCGTTCGGATTCTCTTTGTCTTGCCAGCTGCTGACTGCCCGGCAGTTCGTCAAGCTCTGCTGGCTCATGTCGACCTTCGGGTCGTATACCCAACGTTCCGCGCCTGTCAGCGGATCAAGCGCAAAAACCCGATTGAAAGGGGTGCAGTAATAAAGCGTGTCGTTGACGAGGATGGGCGTGCCGATGAAGGCAGAGGCCGAACTACCCTGGCCGGAGTCAAATCCTTCCACACCACGAACGATTCCCGTACGGAAGTCGCCAGACCGATGTGTCCAGGCACGTTCGAGTCGGTGCACGTTGGTCCGAGTAATCTGTTGGGCGCGACTGAAGTGGCCACCACCTGGATCACTGCCGTAGCTCGGCCAGCCGATCGTGGGCTCCTCCGACCATGCACTCGTGCACAGGACAAGAAGGCCGGCCAGCAGCCATCTGAAATTCGCCATCAATGACCCCTCCCCCATTAGTCCCTCCCCCATTCGCTTCAAGCCTATGCCTGAAGCGCGATCTCGCGCAACAGTACACAATGTTCGTT
>CAMDVY010000208.1 GCA_945878745.1 Klebsiella pneumoniae
TATCACGAACAATGAAGGGATCCTCGGCTGCACTTTTTTTGATGCATCTCTCGCGCAGCGCGGTTCCGGCGTACCGAGAAGTCCCTTGCATCGCGGGGCTGCTCCTGTGTCTTCTGGGCTGGCCCATTGCAGCGCAGGCGGAAACCCTGGACAGCACTGCACCGACCAACGTTGAAATCCCTGTTCACTGCAGACATGTCGAAGTGCTTCGCCAGCCGTTTTTCGGCGATCTGCACGTCCACACACGGCACTCTCTGGATGCCAGTACTCAAGGCACGATGACGTCGCCGGATGAGGCCTACCTGTTTGCCAAAGGTGCGGCGCTGGGTGTTCAGCCCTGGCTCGCGAAGGGCGAACCGAGCCCACATATCAAGCTTGCAAGGCCGCTCGACTTTGCCATGGTTTCCGATCATGCGGAGTTGTTCGGCGAGACGAGCATCTGCACGGATCCATCCCATCCTCAGACCAACGCCTGGCAATGTGTGGTGTATCGTCGAACCCCCAGACTTGCGTACTACTGGTTCAACTACTGGTCGGCAATGCAGGCCGAGCGCGTTGGATTTTGCGGCAAGGACAACACCCTGTGCCTCAAGGCAGCAACAGGTACGTGGCAGGAAATGCAGCGTGCTGCAGCCACACACAATGACGCCTCTGCAGACTGCAGCTTCACGACCTTTGTCGGTTACGAGTGGACCGGCGGATTCGTCGGTGATCTGTCCGGCAACATTCACCGCAATGTGGTGTTCAGGAGTGCCAGTGTCACACCGCAGGCGTATTCGTTTATCGATGAACCCAGTGCCGAGCGGCTCTATGCAGCGCTGGATACCCACTGCCGGGTTGAAGACGACTGTGAAGCGATTGTCATCCCTCACAACTCCAATCTCGGTGCCGGCATCATGTTTCCGGGGGTGGATGCTGCGGGAGAGTTGATCTCGACAGAATCGGCAGCGATTCGCCAGCGGTATGAACGACTTGCAGAAATCATGCAGCACAAGGGCAGCTCTGAATGCTATTTCGGACCGCTGCAGGCGACCGATGAAGCGTGTGACTTCGAGCAGTTGCCAGTCCGCAGTTTTACCGACAGTTCGCTGGCCGGTCCCAAAGATGGATTCCTGCGTGAAGTGCTGGGCGAGGGGCTCGAGGCGAACAATCGACTTGGCATCAATCCATTCAAGTTCGGTTTCATAGGCAGCACCGATACTCATCTTGGTGCAGCAGGCGCGGTGGAGGAAGACGTATTTCTCGGCCACGGTGGTGCCGGCATTCCTGCGCGTGACAAGGTTCCGGCTGGTTTACCTGATCTGCTGGAATACAACCCGGGCGGACTCGCCGTGCTGTGGGCTGAAGAAAACTCCCGTGACTCGCTGTTTTCTGCCATGCAAAGGCGTGAGGCGTATGCCACCAGTGGCCCGAGAATGGTGGTCCGGTTTTTCGGTGGGTGGGATTATCCGGAGGATGCCTGCGCCGGGGATCAGCTGACGAGCACCGGATACCAGGGTGGTGTGCCCATGGGCAGCGATCTGCCAGAGGCAACAAACCAGGACCAACAGCCGACCTTCATTCTCAGCGCGCAGCGGGATGCCATCGGACCAGATCAGGGGAGCGGCATGCCGCTGGAACGGATGGAAATCATCAAGGGCTGGATCGACGTTGATGGCACGGTTCGAAATCGGGTTCTGACCGTCGCTCAGGACGACGGTGATTCGGACGTCGACCCGAAGACCTGCCAGGTATCTGGTCGTGGTTCAACAAGCCTGTGCACGGTCTGGCGAGATGAGTCCTTCATGCCGGAGCAGTCAGCATTTTACTACGCACGTGTTCTTGAACATCCTGTGTGCCGCTGGAGCCAACGACAATGCCTGGCTGCTAGTGTCGATTGCACCCGCCCGGAGACGATCGGCAAAGGGTTCTCCGGCTGTTGCGGGGCTGCGCATCGGCCGCTCATCCAGGAACGCGCCTGGACTTCGCCCATCTGGTACACCCCCCAACGAGCTGAAACAAACGCGCTGCTTGAAGCGTCTGTTGAGGTAAATTCGCATGACTGATCACGAGATCTTCGAGACCGATGAAGTGTGGGCACGTCACTCATCACTCGATTTGCTGGTAAGGATCTATCGCCGCGCCGACCTGTTGTATCCGTTGCCACCGATCATCAGCGTCCACGGCGGGGCGTGGAATCACTTTGATCGAACCGCAGGCGCGCTTTATCAACGAGCACTGGCGAAGGCAGGCTATCTGGTACTTGCCATCGATTTTCGGCAAGGGCCTGACTACCAGCATCCGGCAGCCAGTGCCGATGTGGTCGGAGCAGTCAGATGGTTGCGGCTTAACGCGGCGCGAATCGGTGCGGACGTTTCGCGGATCGGGATGTTGGGCAGCTCGTCGGGTGGACACCTGGCGATGTTCGCAGGGGTGTTACCTGATGCAGACTTTCACGGCGGCACGCCGATTGTCACTGACGAAGGGGCTGGGGCGCACGACGACGTCGAGGCACGAGTGGACTACCTGATTGCCCTGTGGCCAGTCTCGGATCCCTATCATCGATACCGGTATGCCAAACGGGCGGGGATAGACCGGCTTGCACAAGCGCACGAACGGTTTTATGTCGATGAAGCAGCCATGCGAGCGGCCAGCGTGCCACGTGTGGTGCAGGCCGGCGAAGCGCAGCATCTCCCGCCATTATTGGTCGTGATGCCCGGCGAAGATGGCAACGTACCGATGGACATGACCTTTGATCTGCTGAAAGCCTGGCAGGTACGGGGAGGGTACCTCGAGTACGCGCACTTTCCCGGTGAACCGCACGGATTCGGGTACCAGGCGTCGGATGCCACGTGGACCATGGTGGCGTTGATCGGGGCGTTCGCCGGTCGCATGCGCAAGTTGTGACCTATCGGCCGTAGAACCGGTACCAGAGATACTTGGCCCTGTGCGAGATGGCTGACAAAGCCTTGGTCATGTCCTTTTTTCAGAAATTCGGAAGGCGAGAAAGTGTTACCTCTTGTAACGATTCGGAAGCACTCGGCGCAGACAAGCCGCGTAGACTGTACACAACAAAAGGGAGCGACCGGCGAATGAAAACAGCACGACTGGGGTCACTGGAAGTGAGTGTGCTCGGACTGGGTTGCATGGGCATGTCGCAAGCATACGGGGAAGCCGATCTCGCAGAATCCGAGCGGACACTGCATCGGGCACTGGACCTGGGTATCACGTTCCTGGATACCGCCAACGTCTACGGGATGGGTCACAACGAAACGCTGATCGGTCGAGTGCTCAAGGCTCGCCGGCAGGAGTTTGTACTGGCGACAAAATTCGGCATCGCGGTCGGAGAGAAGGGCGCGCGCGGGGTCAACGGCAGGCCAGATCAAGTGGAGGCACGCTGCAATGAAAGCCTGGCTCGCCTGCAGACCGATGTGATCGACCTGTACTACCTGCATCGTGTGGACCCGGATGTGCCAATAGAAGACACCGTCGGGGCCATGGCCAAACTGGTCCAGGCCGGCAAGGTACGACATCTTGGATTGTCCGAAGTGTCCTCGCGCAATCTACGCCGCGCGCACGCGGTGCATCGCATTACTGCCGTGCAGTCGGAATACTCGCTGTGGACCCGTGATGTTGAAGACAAGGTGTTGCCAACCTGTCGTGAGCTGGGCATCGGCTTTGTGCCGTTCAGCCCATTGGGACGCGCGGTACTGACCGGGGCAATCACCGGCGAGCAGTCACTGACGGGTCCGAAGGACATGCGATCGACCATGCCGCGTTTCCAGGGAGAAAATCTCAGTCGCAACCTGGCGCTGGTCAATGAACTCGCCGAACTGGCAGCCGCCAAACGTTGCACGCGTGGGCAGTTGGCCCTGGCGTGGCTACTCGCCAAGGGCGGCGACATCGCACCGATTCCTGGTACCAAGCGCGTCAGCTACCTCGAGGAGAATGTGGCAGCAGCAACGATTCCGCTGGATGCGGATGAGGTCCGCGCGTTGGATGCCTTGTTTGCTCGTGACAAGATTGTCGGGGCGCGTTATAACGAGGCCGGGCTGCGAACGCTTGATCGAGAATAGTCGAAAAATGCTTGCTGCCTGCTGGTTTGCGAAGCCTTGGGCCTTCTTGGCTATTCGCCGGTTCGTTGGATCATGTGTACCACACCACCCAGGACCAGGCAGATCAGGGCCACCACATCGGCCTGTACCACGCGTTGAATGGCGGGGACGCTGACGCTCCCGGTCGTGTGCCAGGGTTCTGCAAGCAACAGAAAGGAAACCACGCTGACCAGACCGGCCACGAAGGCAAGTGATCGATAAGCAGGTGTAAACGCGGCGAATACAAAAAACGCACCGAGCAGAGCAAACAGGACAGCGCGATGGCGCATCAGCAGAGCCAGGGACTCATCCTCCACGCTCATGCCATATAGCACCTGCAAGCGATCAGCGCCGAACACACCAACTGCAGGTAGCAGATGAATGATCCCGGTAATCAAGAGAGTGAACGTAATGATGAGGTTCATGGCGTCGTCCGTTGGTTCTTTCGACGACACTAGCTCAACCCCTGAGTGCAACAACTACGTCTGAGGTAATTGCCGGGATTCAGCCAAGGAGTAGTCTGAGGTTCTCATCAAGTGGATGATCGCCATGAAAAACCTCTACCTGCTTCTGGCTGTTGTCGGTGCGGTTGTTCCCTACGTCTTTTTTGCAGAGCATCTGACGACGGTTGGCTTTGATGTCGTCGACTTTGTCCGCGCCGGCTTTGTCAACGGCGTGGCGGGTGGATTCACCGCCGATGTCCTGATTTCATCGGTGGTTTTCTGGGTCTACTTGTTCAGCCGGAAAGCACCGCTGATCTGGATGTACATCGCCCTCAATCTCCTCATCGGTTTATCCTGTGCCTTGCCTCTTTATCTCTGGCGACAGGCGGTGCTGGCCGAAGCATCTGCGCTGCAGCCGTCTGCAACGTGATCGGAACGGTCCCATGATGAATGTTGAGTCGAGTACCACAGGCTTCGGAGACATGCTGCGACATTGGCGGACCCGGCGTGGTCGAACGCAGTTTGAACTGTCCCAGCACGCCGGATTTTCGCAGCGACACCTGAGTTTTCTGGAGTCTGGTCGATCAAAACCCAGTCGTTCGACGGTGGTCATTCTGGCTGACGCGCTGGAAGTGCCGGTAGGTGAGCGCAACGGTCTGCTGCAGTCGGCGGGCTTTGCGCCGTTGTACAGCGCCGAACCTCTGGACAGTGCTCGCCTTCGTTATGCCATCTCGGCGCTGGAAGCTGTCCTTGAAAGTCACCAGCCCTTTCCGGCCCTGATCGTTGATCGTGGCTGGAACATGCTGCAAGCCAATTCCAGCGCGCTCATGCTGTTCCAGAAGTTCCTGCCGATGCCTCTCGCCCTCTCGCCTGACAAGCCACTGAACGTCATGCGGATGTGCATCGAACCCGGTGGGCTGAGGGCCAGCATCGCCAACTGGCCATCGTTCGCCGCAGCTTTCCTGCCACAACTCAAGGCCGAGCAAATGCTCGCCCCCAATCCAGTCGTGCAGGAAGTGATCGAGATGATCGAGCAGGACCCCGAGTATCGGGAGCGGGGCAGGGAGGCGGCTCAGGTCGTCAGAACGCCCGTAGCCACGCTGCAATTGGAGTATGGAGATCTGAAGATCGAGCTCTTCACGCTGCTCAGCATGTTCGGTTCACCGAATGACTCGAGTCTGTCAGAGCTTCGGGTCGAGACGTTTTTTCCTGCTAACGAAGCGTCGCGGGAATTGTTGTTGAAGTTTGATGCGGAGCTGCGTGGGAAGGTCGGCGGCGGATAGAAGGGTGGATTTTCCAATCGGGCTCGGGAGAGCCCTCCTAAAAGATCATCGAGGTCGGCCAGTCTTGTAGCGGTCTCCGACCGCGATCCGAATTGAAGCCAATCGCGCTCGGGAGAGCGCTCCTACAATGTGCCGCACCGTCATTACCG
>CAMDVY010000209.1 GCA_945878745.1 Klebsiella pneumoniae
CCGATGACGGTGATCCAGTGGACGTGCTGGTGGTCAACACACGAGCCATTACGCCCGGTGCGTTCCTCAGCTGCCGTCCCATCGGCGTGCTGCTGATGACAGACGAAGCAGGTGGCGATGAGAAGATCATCGCCGTGCCGACATCCCGACTGACCCGACGTTACGAAAATGTCCTCAACTACACCGATCTGCCGGACATCACGGTGCAGCAGGTGGAGCACTTCTTTGCCCACTACAAGGACCTGGAGCCGGGCAAGTGGGTGAAGATTGAAGGGTGGGCTGACGCGGACACGGCCAAGCAGAAGATCATGGAAGGCATCGAGCGAGCAAAGGGTTGATTCGACCCGCTCAGAATCGCGCATAATCATCCGGTCTGAATCATCTGGAGGTTTGTGATGAGGATTACATCTTTTGCGATGGCCATTTTTGTGGTCTCCATCGCCGCAGGGTGCGCGGCCAAGGCAGAAAGGAAAGCACCACCGCTGACGGTTGACGAGATACTCGCGAACTCGTTGACCGAATCTGACTACGGCAAGGAAGAGCGCTGCCTGCAATTGAGCGCTGATCAGAAGATCCGCGTACTCGACAAACGACACCTCCTGTTCGAAGGACGCGGCGACAAGGTATGGCTGAACAAGCTGCGCATCGATTGCCCCGGTCTGCGCAAGAATGCGGTCCTCCAACTCGAGGTCAGGAACACCAGTGTCTGTAATCTCGATTCGGTGACATCCATTGAAGTCCGGCGCTTTTATGTCGACAAGTTGAGCGCAACCTGCAGCCTTGGTCCTTTCGTCCAGATTCCGAGAGAGCAGGCCGAGTTTCTCAAGAAGGAAATTCGCGGGAAGTAGTTGGCAAGTCGCTCAAGAGTAAATGGGATTCTGCTTTCAGGGGAGCCACTGAACAAGCAGGTCGCTGGCGCTCTTCGCCACGGTCGGAACGCTCCCGTTTCTTCGCATATTCCCCGCCTTCGAACAGGGAACGCGCGAGGTGTGTCCTCGCTGGAATCAGGTGTGTCCTCGCTGGAATCCTTGCCCAGGAGCAGAAGATGCAATAGCATCACTGCATCAGATGCAATACGTGGAAAAGATGCGAACTACCCTCGACATCGACGAGGACATCCTTGACGCAGCGAAAACCATCGCCCGCAAGGAGAGAAAAACTGCCGGGGCAGTCATCTCTGCCCTGGTGCGGCGAGCCTTGACACAACCCATGCCAGAAACTGGACAGTCGGTACGCGAGACGGAATCCTTTTATGGCTTCCATCCCATGCCGGCTGGATCGCGGGTGGTGACTGAAGAAACCATCGAGCGGTTGCGTGAACAGGAAGGGATCTGATGCGCGCGCTATTCGACGTGAATGTGCTCATGGCACTGCTCGATACCGCACACGTGCACCACGTTCGCGCCAGAACCTGGATACAGGAACATATTGAAGAAGGCTGGGCATCCTGCCCTCTGACGCAAAACGGCTGCATTCGAATCCTGTCGCAATCGAGCTATCCCGGATCAGAGTCCCCGGCTTCTGTCGCGTCGCGGTTACGGACTGCGACCGAAACGCCGTGGCATGAGTTCTGGCCCGATGACATCAGTCTGCTCAATCCGGAGAGCATCGAATGGCGGCACGTCCTGGGTTCCAGACAGCTGACGGACGTTTATCTTTTGACACTCGCCGTACATCGTAACGGTCGCCTGGTTACGTTCGACCGCTCGGTTTCCACCGCTTCGGTTAAAAATGCAGCAGAAGTCCATCTGTTAACGATCTGAAGAGAGAAAACAAATCTCTGTGGCAGCGCCTCCAAGTCATCAGAGCGTGAGCTTGCTGGCAGCCGCCAGGCTATCGATGTTCTCTGCCTACTGTCCGACTGCTAGAGAATTGACCGCGCCTGCGCCACATACCCTCGATTCCAAGTGGGCGAAATAGTCAGTTCGTTGATGCATACATGTTTCGGCAACATGGCGAGGAAACGAATCGTTTCACCGCAGTCTTCCGGTTGCACCATCCGCGCGCGATCTTCCGCAGACGGTGGTACCGGGCGACTGTCGAGGATAGGTGTCGCGACTTCACCAGGGCAGAAGGCAACTGCCCGGACGCCGTGAATACCTGCTTCGATGTTGATACTCTCGTTCATCGCGTTCATCCCGAACTTCGCAGCGGAGTAGGCAGGGCCTGTCACCGCGCCCACGTGCTTCCCGGCCCACGACGAGATATTGATGATGAGTCCATCCTGTTGCGCAATCATGTGCGGCAACACCGCATGTGCGCAGTAGAACGCGCCATCCAGATCGATGCGAATCACCTGATCCCAGTCTTCCATCGTCAGGTACTTCCAATTCCGGTTTTTCACGTTCAATCCGGCACTGGACACCAGTACATCAATACGACCATGTCTGGCGATGATGGTTTCAACGGTCTTGCGTACCGATGACTTGTCAGCAACATCCAGCGCCAGTACCTCGCCGCCGGTTTTCTGCGCGACGTCGGCAAGCTTGTCAGCCCGGCGACCGGACAGAATGACCGTCATACCGGCATCAGCGAGGGCGACAGCTGCACCTTCCCCGATCCCGGAGCCGGCTCCTGTGATCCATGCAACTTTTCCTTTCAATGACTGCAACATGCTTTGCTCCTTTGGTTTCCTGGCTTCTTGGTGAGGATCTTCTGGTGACTGGCTTTGCCATCCGACGAGACGGCCGAGTATCCCAAAGCCAGGTAAAACCTGGCCGCTTCGGCATCGTCGGTGAACAGTCGCAGCGTAACGAAACTCTGTGCTGCACAAATCTCCAATGCACGAACCAGGGTCTTTCCCATACCTCGGCCCCGACAAGTCGGATCTACGTACAAACGCCGCAGGCGTCCTGTAGTGCCGGTCCCGTCGAACGGATCAATATTCAGTCCACCGATGCCGACCAGCGTCGCGCCTACCTTCACCGCCAGTTTCTTCGACGCCAGATTTTCCCCAGAGGTGCTGTATAACGCGATCAAACCCATCGCTTGAACAGCCGTCGCCCAACCTTGCCCGGACTATTCATGAAAGTTCGTCGCGCCTTGAACCGCGTAGAAAACCAGTACACCGGCCCGCGCCATGGCGATGCCGACAGACCATGCCGGTCCAGAATCGCCTGATATTTGTCGAAGGCCACAGACCCGGCACCTCTTTCACAAGGTATCTCACGACAACAGACGCTTTCAAGTTCATCGCAGATGTGGTCTGGAAGATCATGTCGGAAGAGCCAGATGACCGAATCCCGAGTCCGCCCCAACCACAATCGCGGCACTGGTCGTTGCACCCAGTCATTGATCGCCACGAGCCGATTCCGTTCATCCCGGCGATAGCCCGTGGCAACGTGCAAGACCATCACCTCCCCCGGAGTACTCACAATGTCAGTGGCACCCGGCGCATCAGGATGCTTCCCGCCGCCGAACAAATCTGACGTCGCGATTCCTCTCGTTGGCAGTAACCAGCAGTCCCGTGATGCGTCCTTTCCCATCACGCTGAAACACAACTGACGTAAACGGGTAGGCCGAACCACTGAAGTCATCTCGCCAGGCATGACTGAGCTTTATGGGTCGCGGTGAGTGTGTCAGTAACACCAATGATCCACCACGAAGTTCGATGGGGTAATCGACGCCAAGTTCTCCACTTGAGTATTGACCAACATATTCGTTGAGATCTTTCGGCGGAATCAAACCAGCTTCATCAACACGCGGGCTGATCTTCCCCCGGTACATGAGTGCAGACGCAGGACCAGGCACATCAGAGACAAATTCAATCTCCGCACCATAGTCCTTGACCCAGAATTCGGCTACAGAACGCGCGACGAGTTTCGCCTTCGCCTCAGAGGCAACACTGGCAACCAGAGAGCGACCGCTACGCGTGATTCGCACATACCACCCCGCCCCGAGCCGGTACGCACCCACGTATCGATCAAGAATCCTGGGCGCAACATTGACGCTCCGCCGCTTGGCCGAGTGGAGCTTATCGACCGGCGCCAGAATATCCGGCAGAAAGAGATCGGCAAGCGCCCGCGCCGTGTTGATTGGATGAATCTCCCCGAAATTGCTCAGGACAATCACGCCAGAATCGTGCTCGGGAAAGTACATCACGTTGCTGGTAAATCCGGCCCATCCGCCGGAGTGTTCGAGCGTCGCCTGACCTCGATACATCTGGTGCTCAAGTCCAAATGCATACTTCATGTCAACGCCGCTGATGGCTTCCGTTGGCGAGTGCATGAGTGTCAGCACATCCCGACCGCCTACGCGTGCATCGCCGAAGTTCCTCATCCACAGCACCAGGTCATCGACGCTGCTGAGCAAAGAACTGCACCCATACACGGAAAGATTGTCCGGCGCGTATTGGATCTCTCCTTCCGGGTTACGCAGATAACTCACTGCGCGGGAAGGCGATGTTGACGTGGGTGATAGCAGGTACTGGGAATGGGTCATTCCGAGCGGTTCAAACACATGCTCAGACATCCAGGAAGGAAATCGCTGGCCTGCGACCCGCTCGACGATTTCTGCCAACAGAGCATAGTTGGTGTTGGAATAACTGTACTGCGCGCCTGGCGGGAAATTCACGCTGTTTTGGCGGGTTACCAGGGCCAGCATTTGACCAAAGGAGATGGGATCACGCGGATCTACATCGGCCAGTCGCAAGGTACCGATGAAATCACGAAGACCACTGGTGTGTTGCGATAGTTGCCGCACGCTGATTCTGGGAAGCGTCTGTTGCATCTGGGGAATCCGGGTACGCAGATCAGCATCCAGTGACAGCTTGCCTTCGTTCACCAGCATGGCGACCGCAAGCCCGGTGAATTGTTTTGAAACAGACCCGACGTTGAAAATCGTTGAGGTGGAGATGGGAATCCGGCGCTGCACATCGGCCAGCCCATATCCCTTCGCAAACAACACCTCACCGCGGCGGATGACAGCAACTGCAAGACCGGGTGACCCTGCCTTGGTGTACCGCTCAAAGAGCACGTCGGCACGCTGCCCCGGATCAGACTTGATTCCTTCTGCGTACACGGGCAGAAGCGACAGAAGCAGCGCCGCTGTCGCTGTCGCGATAACCATCAACCTCTTGACGTCGCGGCCTGGCACGTCGCTTTGGTCAGGCCACGTTCATCGCGAACACTGCGACGTTGGGGACATGCAATCAGCTCTTCACGATGCTGCCAAGAAATTCGAGAGTGCGGTCGTAGGACGCCGGATCCGAGGACATCACGGCAGCGTTGAAGTCCGTTACACCCATATCGGCGAGTCGCTTGATCTGCCCGCGCAGCAGATTCTCATCACCGAGAATTGCGACGTCTTCGGGGTTTTTCAGGCCTTCTTTGTCCAGCATCGCCCGATAGCTCGGGAGTTGGCCGTAGATCGTCAACATCTTGCCGAGTTCAGCTCTTGCGTCGTCTGGCTTGTTTGTCAAGAGCACCGGGAATCCGCCGACTACGCGCGGGGATGACTGTCCTGCCTGTCGAAGCGACTTGATGATGTGCCCTTCCATCGTTTTCGGACCCACCATCCATGTATTCGTGCCGTCGCACATTTCGGCGGCCAGCTTGAGCATTGCCGGACCAAGCGCTGCGATGACCACCGGCAGATTGGTACCGCCCTGGATGTCGAGCTTGATCCCGTGCACCCGATACTGTTCACCGTCAAAATCACAGGTTTCGCCACGCACCAGCGGCATCAACACCTTGAGATACTCCCGCATGTGTTTAGCGGGCTGGTCATAGGAAAAGCCCAGCATGCTTTCGATGACGACCTTGTGTGACAACCCAATGCCCAGCGTGAAGCGGCCGGAGCTTGCGGCCTGAGTGGTCATCGCCTGTTGTGCAATCGCAGTTGGATGTCGTGGATAGGTAGGTGTCACGGCAGTGCCAAGTCCGATCCGTGTCGTTTCCCGGCCAATGATGGCAAGCGTCGTAATCGCATC